>JAEXJH010000465.1 GCA_023445955.1 Pseudomonadota bacterium | reverse complement strand
CGTTCCCGCCGCGCCGGAGATCCCCACGCCGCAGACGGGCCTCGTGCTCGACACCGAGCTGATGGCTTCGCCCGAGCGGTTCTTCAATCGCGAGACCTCGTGGCTGGCCTTCAACCAGCGGGTCCTGGAAGAGAGCGCCAATCCGCGCCACCCGCTGCTGGAGCGGTTGCGGTTCCTGTCGATCAGCGCCAACAACCTCGACGAATTCTACATGGTCCGCGTGGCCGGCCTGAAGGGCCAGGTGCGCGAGGGCGTGCGGGTGATCAGCCAGGATGGCCTCACCCCCGGCGAGCAGCTGGCGCGCATCAGCGCCTCGGCCGCCGAGCTGATGGGCGAGCAGCAGAAGATCTGGCGCCAGGTCCGCACCGAGCTGTGGGACGAGGGGCTGAAGCTGCTCGACGCCAAGGACATCGAGGGCGACGACCGAGTGAAGGCCGAGGAGATCTTCCTCAATCAGATCTTCCCGGTGATGACGCCGCTGGCCATCGATCCGGCCCACCCGTTCCCGTTCATCCCGAACCTGGGCTTCTGCCTGGCGCTGAAGCTGCGCCGGATCGCCGACGACAAGCACCTCTACGCCCTGGCGCCGATCCCCTCGCAGGTGCGGCGGTTCTGGGAGCTCAGCTCCGTCGTCACGCGCGGCAAGAAGCGCCAGCGCAAGATCGTGGCGCTGGAAAGCTTCATCATCCTGTTCCTGGACCACCTGTTCCCCGGCTACGAGGTCGAGGGCCGGGGCCTGTTCCGCCTGAACCGCGACAGTGACCTGGAGATCGAGGAAGAGGCCGAGGACCTGGTGCGCGAGTTCGAGGCGCGGCTGAAGAAGCGTCGCCTGGGCCGCGTGGTGCGGGTCAAGATCCAGACCACCATGCCGCCGGACCTGCGCGAGTTCATCATCGAGGGCCTGCGCGCCGAGCCGGAAGACGTCATCCTGGTCGACGGCAAGCTCGGTTTGGCCCAGATGTCGGAGCTGATCCCGCCGGACCGTCCGGACTTGAAGTTCCCGCCCTACAACGCCCGCTTCCCCGAGCGCGTGCGCGACCACGGCGGCGACTGCTTCGCGGCGATCCGCGAGAAGGACATCCTGGTCCACCACCCGTTCGAGAGCTTCGACGTGGTGGTGCAGTTCATCCGCCAGGCCGCGCGCGACCCCAACGTGCTGGCGATCAAGCAGACCCTGTACCGCACGTCCAAGGACAGCCCGATCGTGGCGGCCCTGATCGAGGCGGCCGACAACGGCAAGAACGTCACGGCCCTGGTCGAGATCAAGGCCCGCTTCGACGAGGAAAATAACCTCAAGTGGGCGCGCGACCTGGAGCGGGCGGGCGTGCACGTGGTGTTCGGCTTCGTCGACTGGAAGACCCACGCCAAGCTGTCGGTGGTCGTGCGTCGCGAGGGCGAAGGCCTGCGCACCTATTGCCACTTCGGCACCGGCAACTATCACCCGCAGACGGCGCGGATCTATACCGACCTGTCCTTGTTCACCTGCGACCCGGCCCTGGGCCGCGACGGGGGCAAGCTGTTCAACTTCATCACCGGCTACGCCCAGCCGGGCCGTCTGGAGAAGCTGTCCTTCTCGCCGATGACGCTGAAGCCGGACCTGCTGGCGATGATCGCGGCCGAGGCCGACAACGCCCGGGCCGGCAAGCCGGCGGGCGTCTGGGCCAAGATGAACGCCGTCGTCGACCCGCAGATCATCGACGCCCTTTACGCCGCCAGCCAGGCGGGCGTGCAGATCGAGCTGGTCGTGCGCGGCATCTGCTGCCTGCGTCCGGGCATCAAGGGCCTGTCGGAGAACATCCGGGTCAAGAGCATCGTCGGCCGTTTCCTGGAGCATTCGCGCGTCGTGGCCTTCGCCAATGGCGGGGCCATGCCCAGCGCCCAGACGCGGGTGTTCATCAGCTCGGCCGACTGGATGCCGCGCAACCTCGATCGCCGCGTAGAGACCCTGGTGCCGGTCGAGAACCCCACCGTGCACCAGCAGGTGCTGGACCAGATCATGGTCGCCAACCTCAATGACGAGGCCCAGAGCTGGCGCCTGGACAGCGAGGGCGACTATGCCCGCGACGCCGGGTGGAAGAGCCGCGGGGCGTTCTCGGCCCACGACTATTTCATGACCAACCCCAGCCTGTCGGGCCGCGGCCACAGCGCCCGCGACCTGCCGCGGGCCTTCGACCACGTCGGGACCAAGCGCAAGCGTTGAGGCGGCTTGCCCTTGGCCTCCTGCTGATGCTGTCGGCCTGCGCCCCCGCGCGGCAGGCCGACAACTGCGCGGTGCAGGCCCTGCCCGCGCGCCCCGGCGTCGATCGCTTCGGCGTCCCGCCGGGCGTAGAGCGCAAGGCGCAGGCCGAGGCGGCGGTGTTCGGCCCCGGTGTGTTCGGCGGCTATCACATCCGCTGGTGGGGCTTTTGCGGAACGAGGTCTGACACCACCGACATGCTGCTGCTCGGCCCCGCACCCTGGGCGCTGACCAAGGGCGGCGAGCGCGCGCACGGCCGTCAGCTCAGCTACGGCACCTGCTATCATCGGCGCGAGGCCGATGGCTGGCGGACGGTGGCGTGCCGGATCAATTCGCGATAGCCTCGGCTTCCGCGAACGCGGGCAAGCTCAGGTTCGCCGTCACCGTCCGCAGCCGCGCCAGGCCGTAGTCCAGCCGCCCCTGCGGCGTCGCCAGCAAGGGCTCGCCCAGCGCCAGGCGCTGGTGGAGCGCATTGAGGTCAGGGCCTTCCAGGCCCGAAGCCCTCGCCTGCCCCGCCACGCCCGCGACGAACACGGCCGCGTGGAAGACGTGGCTAACCTGCCGAAACAGCCACAGCCGCGCTCGTTCGGCTTCGCTGGCCTCACGACCGAAGTAGGTGCACAGCAGCAGCGCTTCGCCGTCCGGATCGGCGGCATAGGTGTTGGCGATGGCGGCCAGATCCACATAGCGGTCGGCCCGGAACGCGGCCTCCCAATCGACCAGCCAGATCCGCCGGCCGTCATAGACCAGGTTGCCGGGATTGAGGTCGTTGTGGCTGGACACCGGCTGCGACGTCAGGCGCTTGCAGACCTCGCGCAGTCGCGGCCAGGCGTCGAACGCCCCGACCGGGATCACGCCGCTCGTCGCCGCCTCGCCCACCAGCGCGTCGAGCCCGTCCAGATAGTCGAACAGCGGCGGAAAGCCGTCGATGGCGTGCAGCGCCCGCACCGCCTGAGCCAGCTCGACCACTAGGCCGGCGCGGGTCCCGGCATAGTCCAGGGCCAGCGAGCGGGCCTCGATGAAGTCGCTGATCACCACGCCGTCGTCGGGATCGGCATAGCGCACCCGCGGCGCCAGGCACGCCTGCGCCGCCAGCCTCAGGCAGGCATAGCCACGATGCGGATCGCGCAGGCCGTCACGTCCCGCCTCAACCCGCAGCAGATAGGCGATGCCGCCGACGCGGATCTTCCAGATCCCTGCTCCCGACAGCCCGCCGGACATGGGCGCCCAGCCATCGAGCGCCTCGGTCCCGAACGCGGTGCGCAGGGCCTTGGCGACGGCGGGAAGCTGGTCGGGGGAAACGGACATCGGCGGAACCTCTCGTGGAGCGTCGCCTTATTTACCCGGACATAAATAGAGTCAATATTACCCGGACAATAATTCAAGGCGTTTTCCGACAAGCCTTTCCGCGCGTTCTTCCCCAGGGAAATCCACAAGTCCCCGCTTCCCCCATCCTCCGAATACGTTAAATCAGCCCCATGCCCTTCCCGGCGCCGCGCGACGCGGCTGTGATCGATATCGGTTCAAACTCGGTCCGCCTGGTGGTGTACCGGCTGGAAGGCCGCGCCATCTGGACCGTCTTCAATGAGAAGGTCCTGGCGGGCCTGGGCCGCGACCTGGCCAAGACCGGCCGCCTGTCGCCCGAAGGCGTCATCCAGACCCTGCAGGCGCTGAAGCGCTTCCGCGCGGTGCTGGAAGCGGTCAATCCGGCCGAGACCTTCGTGGTCGCCACCGCCGCCGCCCGCGAGGCCAAGGACGGCCAGGACTTCATCGACCGCGTGCGCAGCGAGACCGGCTTCACCGTCCGCGTGCTCTCGGGCGAGGAAGAGGCCCACTACGCCGCCGTCGGCGTGCTGGCCGGCGCGCCCGACGCCGAAGGCGTGGTCGGCGACCTGGGCGGCGCCAGCCTGGAACTCATTCGCCTGTCGGCCACCGGCGCCCAGCGCGGCGTCACCCTGCCCCTGGGTCCGTTCAGCCTGGCCGGTCCGAACGGTGGTGGGACCATCTTCGACGGCGAGCGCGTCCGCCGCCTGGCCCGCGAGCGCCTTGAGCCCGTGGCCGCCGACTTCAAGACCGACACCTTCCACGCCGTGGGCGGCGCCTGGCGCAACCTCGCTTTGCTGCACATGCGGCTGTCCGGCTACCCGCTGCACGTCGTGCACCAGTACGAGATCAGCGCCAGCGAGGCCCTCGACGCCGCTCGGTTGGTCGCCCACCAGTCCAAGAGCTCGCTCGAGCGCATCGAGGGCATGAGCAAGAAGCGCTCGGAGACCCTGCCCTACGCCGCCGTGGTGCTGGAGACCCTGATCGAGCAGCTGCAGCTCAAGCGTATTGAGATCTCGGCCTATGGCGTGCGCGAAGGCCTGCTGTTCGAGGCCATGCCGCCCCGCGTGCGCGGCCTGGACCCGCTGATCGAGGGCTGCGCGGCCCTAGGGGCCCGCCAGGGCGCTGTCGACGACCTGGACACGGCCCTGGACGCCTGGATCACCCCGGCCTTCCGCACCCTGCCCCCGCTGTTTGGCGAGCGTGACGGCATTCTCGTTTCGGCGGCTTGCCGCCTGTCGGATGTCGGCGCCCGCCTGCACCCCGATCATCGCGCCGACCTGGTGTTCGAGCAGGTGCTGCGCGCGCCGATCGCCGGCCAGACCCACGTCGAGCGCTGCTTCCTGGCCGTGGCCGCCCACGCCCGCCACGCCACCAGCTTCAACCCGCCGGAACTCCAGACGCTGGAGCGCCTGCTGGACCCGGCCCAGTTGAAGCGCGCCCGCGCCCTGGGGGCTACGATCCGCCTGGCCTGCGATCTTTCCGGCCGCAGTCCGCGCCTGCTGGCCCACTCGCGCCTGACCCTGGACAGAAGTCATCTGACGCTGGCCGCCGATCCCGGCTATGCCGACCTGCTGCTGGGTGAACAGACCAGCAAGCGCGCCAATACTGCCGCCCAACACCTGAACTTGAAGCCAAAGATTATCACTGGGTAAATTCAGGTATAGGCGGAGCGGAAGTTATGCTTAACCGGCCCTGAACTTCCCCGATACGGGGCAATTGCCAAGTTGTCGCAGAACACCCCCGTCGATACTGCACAGTTTGTTAGCACTGCTTCCGTAGCGTGACCTCCAACGAAATAAACGGAGGTCAGTGATGTTGCAGCGTAAGTTCGACTACCTGGACGCTATCGCCCCGGCTCCCGTCGCCGCCAGCAAGCGTCCCGACCTGCACGTGGCCAATGACCACGACACGCCCGTGGCCAGCGCCGCGCGCACCCTGCAGTCGGAAATCGGCCGCGTCTTCGCCCAGGAAAACAAGTGGTCGGTCCGCCGCACGGTGGCCATCGGCGTCGTCTTCCACCTCGGCGTCTTCTGCGCCCTGGGCCTGGCCGCCGGCGGCGCGCTCAGCCAGTTCGCGCACCACTAAACGACCACCTCGGTGATAGGCGGAACGCTTGCGAAATCGACGGCTCGCGCGCTAGCTGTGCGCACACGCCTTAGGTGATCACGCATGTCGCGCAGCGTTCCGCTCCTCGCTCTCTCCACCATACTCGCGCTCGGTGTCGCCGGCACCGCTCAGGCCTGTCGGGTCAATCAGCCGCCAGAGATGCGCATTCAATGGCCAGCGGACGCGATCATCATCGCGCGGATCGAGACCGCCGCCTATGTGGACGGCCCGAGCCCGGATGTGGGCATAGCCTGGACCGCAACCGCCCGCCGCACCGCTGGAATCCGGGGTCGCGTCGAACAGGAGACCTTTGAGATCGGCCGCAGCGGTATGAGCTCGGCCTGCGATGATGGCCAACCCATCGCCAAGGTCGGCGAGTTCTGGGCGCTCTATCTGCAGCGGAGACCGGACGGCAGCTTCTACGCCTCGGCATCCTACCCGCTTGAGTGGGCCCGCACCATCGACCTTCGCCTGACCGGCTTGCCCTAGTCCAAAGACGATGGCGACGGCAGTTGGTGACCGATCGCTCGACATTCGGCCTGGATCCGCAGGGCCTGGTCAGCTTGGCTCTCATACGGCGCCCCCTTGAAGGGCGGCACGGTCAGGACGACGCTCACTGTGGCGAAACCGCCCTTGGGTAACGCGTTCGAGTAGCGGATAATGTACGGCACATGCTTGCGGTCGCCGATCGTCGCGTATCCGCAGATGGACTGCTTGTCCTTGCTGAGCGAGGCGACCTCGATCTTGGTGGGCAGCCGGCTGCGCTCCTCGCGCTGCACCAGGTCCAGGGACTGGTCCAGGATGAACTGCTCGGCCTTGGTGTGCCGCTCGCATCCCGCGAGAGGCGCCATCAGGCTGAGCGCGAGGACGATGATCACGGCGCGGGTCATGCTGGGCGACGCTATCACGACCCTAGATCGCGTCGCACGCTCAATCCGAGAGTGAGCCTTCCGCGCCTGGCGCGCCGCTGTCCAGGTCCAGATAGTCGGTGAACGGCAGCTTGTAGACGCGGTCGAAGAACTCGCCCTGGAAGCGGAAAGGCAGGTTGGCGTCGCTGTTCCACAGCATGACGATGCCGGTCTTGGTCGCCGGGTCGAACATCATGGTCGAGCGATAGCCCGAGACGCCGCCGCTGTGGCCGACCAGGCGATGGCCCTTGTAGGTGAAGCTGCGCATGCCCAGGCCATAGGCGGGGCTCTTCAGCTCGCGGGCGATGTTCAGGCGGCCGTAAGGGCGGCCGGTGGCGACGCGGGGGCGCTGGACCTCGTCCAGCACGGCCCCTGACAGCACATCGGGCTTCAGCCCCATCTGGGCCTGCATCCAGGCGGCCAGGTCGACGATGGTCGAGTTGACGCCGGCCGCAGCGGGCACGTGATAATAGGCGTCCGACAGCTTCAGTTCGCGACGGGCGCGGTCGTGGGGTCTGGCCCAACGCGCAGCCGAGGTCAGGCCGGCCATGCCGATCGAGGCGCCGTTCATGCCCAGGGGTTCGAACAGCTTGCGCTGGACGGTGGCGGCATAGGCCTCGCCGGTCTTGCCCTGGATGACCTCGGTGATCGTGTCGTAGGCGACGTTCTGGTAGCTGTGGCAGGTGCCGGGCGGGCAGACCGTCTTCAGCGTGGCGTACGAGCCGCGGATCCTGGCCGGATCGACGCCGTCCTCCAGCTGGCCGTCATAGGCGTTCTTGCCCAGGCCCGTGCGCTGGGACAGCAGCTCCTCGACCGTCAGGCTGTTCTGGGCCTCGCCCGGCAGGCGCAGGCTGGTGTTGAAGGCCACCAGCGGCTCGGTCAGCGAGAAGACCCCGTCGGCCGCCAGGCGGGCGCTGAGGGTCGAGGCGATGGTCTTCGACAGCGAGGCCCAGCGGAACACCGTGCGAGCGTCCACTTTCTCGCCGCCCTCGGTGGTGCGGCCATAACCATGGACGAAGGACAGCCGGCCGTTCTCGACGACGGCTACGGCCAGGCCCTCCATGGTCTTGTCGGCGGCCATGGCGGTGATGCGGGCGTTGAGCGCGTCGTAGTTCAGGTCGCCGTGCCACTGGGCCGGCTTCTCGGGCGCATTCTGGGCCGCCTGCTCGATTGCCTCGGCGACGTCCTTGGGCGCTTTCTTGAGGAACGGCAGGGTCGCCAGGCCGCCGACCACGACGAGACCCGCCGCGCCGGCGGCGATCCACTTCAGGCGCCGACGCTTTTCCCAGTCGCTCTGCCAGATCCTCGACACGGCGCGTAAACTCTTGAAACTTGATTGGAAACCGATCGCGGCGAAGCGAGCCCAACGACTCGTCCGCACCGGTTCTTTCTAGTGAAGAAGACCCGACCTGGGCGCCGAAAAGTGGGCGAAGGGGCCGGCTATTCGCCGAACAGCGCCTTGTGAAGGTCGCGCGGATTGACCGGCTTCTCGACCCAGCCAGTCATGCCCGCCTCGCGGCAGGCTGCGATCTCGTCGGGCGAGACCGCGCCGGTGACGGCGATGATCGGGGTGGCGCGGTTGGCCCCACCTTCCCGCAGGCGGCGGGTGGCCTCCAGCCCGTCCATGCCGGGCATGCGCACGTCCATCAGGATGGCGTCGAAGATCTGGTATTCGGCCGCCAGCAAGGCGCCTTGCGCGTCCTCGGCGGTCTCCACCCGAGCGCCGAACGCCTCCAGGATCTGGCGCAGGGCGCGGCGGTTGATGTCGTGGTCGTCGACGACCAGGATGACCGGCGCTTCGTCCCGAACGGCCAGGCCCTGGACCTCCTCGACCGCCAGCTCGACGGGCGCGGCGCCCTCGGGCGCGGGCAGGCGCAGGGTGAAGCGTGCGCCGCCTTCCGGCGCGTTGGCCGCCGTCAACTCGCCGCCCATCAGCCGGGCCAGGTCGCGGCTGATCGACAGGCCAAGGCCGGTGCCGCCGAACGCGCGCGCGGTGTCGGCGCCCAGCTGCTCGTAGGGGCTGAACAGGCGCTCGATCTGGTCGTCCTTCAGGCCGGGGCCGGTATCGCGGACGACGATGGCCACCTGGCGCGGGCGCTCGCGCTCGACGCGGACCTCGACGCTGACCTCACCTTGCTCGGTGAACTTGATGGCGTTGCTGAGCAGGTTGTTGAGGACTTGGCGGGTGCGCATCGGGTCGCCCCGCACCCATTGCGGCAGGGTCTCGGCGCCGGTCAGGGTCAACTCCACGCCCTTGGCCGCGGCCGTGCAGCGCCAGAACTCGACCGCGTCGCCGACCACGGCCGGCAGGTCATAGTCCACGACCTCGACGCCCATGCGGCCGGCCTCGATCTTGGAGAGATCCAGCAGGTCGTTGAGCAGCGCCCGCATCATCACGCCGGCGTCGGTGACCAGGGCGGCCGAACCGCCCCTCTCCAGGGCCGAGGCGCCGTTCAGGATGGCGTTGATCGGGGTGCGCAGCTCGTGGCTGACCATGGCGATGAAGGCCGACTTGGCGGCCGTCTGGCGCTCGGCCGCGCGCCCCGCCGCGCGCGCGGCGGCCCGCGGCCGCGCCCCCCCCCG
>JAEXJH010000464.1 GCA_023445955.1 Pseudomonadota bacterium | reverse complement strand
GAACGGCTCCCGCCGTTCCTGGAGTTCGCGCATGCGCAATCCGGCCCTGTCGATCGACGTCGACCGTCCCACCAGCCGTCACGTCCGCCAGAACGCCAACCTGCTGAGCGACCTCCTGATCGAGGCGATCACCTATCTCGAAGGCGAGGAGGCCGCCGCCCTGGTGGCCAAGGCCCGCAAGGCCGCCTCCCGCGAGGACGAGGAGACCGGCGAGGCGCCGGTCCTCGACCACCTGTTCGCCGACCTTTCCAACGACCAGGCCGTGTTCCTGGCCCGCGCCTTCGCCAGCCACTCGCTGCTGGCCAATATCGGCGAGGACGTCGCCGGCCGCCGCCGCCACGCCGAGGCCGCCGCCCAGCCGGGCGATGAGCGTCCGCGCACCTTGGTCGACGCCGTCAACATCCTGCGCGCCAAGGGCAAGTCCGAGGAAGAGCTGGCCAAGATCTTCGCGGCCATGAACGTGGTGCCGGTGCTGACCGCCCACCCGACGGAAGTCCGCCGCCGCAGCATGGTCGATCGCGAGACCGAGATCTCGCGCCTGATGGCCCTGCGCCGCCACCACCTGCCGCCGGATCTGGAAGCCGAGATCCGCGAGGGCCTGTTCCGCGAGATCGCCCTGATGTGGCGCACGCGTCTCTATCGTCCCGAGCGGATCACGGTGAAGGACGAGATCCGCAACGCCCTGTCGATCGTCCGCACCTCGATCCTGCCGGCGATCATCGAGCTCTATGGCGACTGGACCGGCAAGATCGGTTCGCACGGCCACTTGGCCCCGCTGCTGAAGATGGGCTCGTGGCTGGGCGGCGACCGCGACGGTCACCCCGGCGTCAATGGCGAGACCCTGAAGCTGGCCTTCGCCAGCCAGTCGCGGGTGATCCTCGATTGGTACGCCGGCGAGGTGCGCAAGCTGTGGTCCAACCTGGCCGTCTCGACCGCCTATACGCCGGTGTCGAACGAGCTCTTGGCCCTGGCCGCCCAGACCCGCGACCCGTCGATCCACCGCCTGGACGAGCCCTACCGCCTGGCGCTGGAGCTGATCTTCGACCGCCTGACGGCCGTGTCGCAGAAGCTGACCGGGGCGCCGGTCGCCTACGCCACCGGTGCGACCGATGTCGAGCCCTACGGCCATCCGGACGCCTTCGTCGCCGACCTGACCGTCATTATCGACAGCCTGGAGCAGAACGGCGGCGAGCGCCTGGTCGGCTCGGCCCTGCGCACCCTGGTCGAGGTGGCCAAGGCCTGCGGCTTCCACCTGATGAGCCTGGACCTGCGCCAGAACGCCGACGTCCACGAGCGGACCGTCGACGAGCTGTTCCAGCGCGCCGGCACGGGCGTTTCGTACCTCAAGCTCGACGAAGAGGGCCGCTGCAAGGTCCTGATCGAGGAGCTGTCGCACCAGCGCCCGCTGGTCTCGCCGTTCACCGCCTACAGCGAGGAAACGACCAAGGAGCTGGCGACCATGGAAGCGGCCGCCCAGGCGGTGCGCGACTACGGCCACGGCTGCATCGGCGCGTACATCATTTCGAAGGCCGCGACCCTGTCCGACATCCTGGAGCCGCTGGTGCTGCTCAAGCAGGTCGGGATGGTCTGGGGCGGCGCTGCGCCGCGCGCCTCGGTCAAGGTCGCGCCGCTGTTCGAGACCATCGGCGACCTGGAGAACGGCCCGGCCGTGCTGCGCCAGTGGCTGGAGCTGCCGCTGTCGCGGACCATTCTGGGCGACCGGCCGGTGCAGGAAATCATGCTCGGCTACTCCGACAGCAACAAGGACGGCGGATACGTCGCCAGCCGTCGCGGCGTGGCCCGCGGCGCCTCGGCCCTGGCGTACGAGGCCGACCGCATGGGCGTTGGTCTGCAGCTGTTCCACGGCCGCGGCGGCAGCGTCGGTCGCGGGGGCGGTCCCGCCGCCGAAGCCGTGCTGGCCCAGCCGGCCGGCACCGTCCAGGGCCGCATCCGCATGACCGAGCAGGGCGAGATGATCGCCCGCCGCTTTGGCGACCAGCCCACCGCTCGCCGCAATCTCGACGGCCTGGCCGCCGCGGTGCTGATGTCCAGCGAGCGCCCGGTCCACCAGCCCGATCCCAAGGTCGAGGCGGCCATGACCGCCCTGGCCGAGGCCTCGTTCCACGGCTTCCGCGCCCTGGTGTATGACGATCCGGCCTTCGAGGACTTTTTCTGGTCGGTCACCCCGATCAGCGAGATCGTGGGCTTGAACATCGGCAGCCGTCCGGCGTCGCGGACCGCCAGCCGCAAGATCGAGGACCTGCGGGCCATCCCGTGGGTGTTTTCCTGGTCGCAGGCCCGCTTCATGCTGCCGGGCTGGTACGGCTTCGCCTCGGGCGTCGAGCGGGCGGGCCTGTCGGTCGAGCAGCTGCGGGATCTCGCCGGCAATTTCGACTTCTTCGCCTCGCTGCTGTCGAACATGGAGCTGGCCCTGGCCCAAAGCCACATGGGCATCGCCGCCCGGTACATGGCCCTGTCGCCGGACAAGGCCGACGCCGAACGCATCTTCGCGACCATCCAGCGCGAGCATGATGCGGCCTCGCGCATCGCTCTGGAGATCCGCGGCGGTTCGGCGCTCCTCGACAACCAGCCTGATCTCGCCGAGTCGGTGGCGCTGGCTGGCCGCTCGGTCGACCCGCTGAACCATCTGCAGCTGGAGCTTCTGTCGCGTCGCCGGGCAGGGGAGACCGATGAGGAGCTGCGCCTGGCGATCCAGCTCACCGTGGCGGGCATCGCCGCGGGCCTGCGCAACACGGGCTGATTTGAGAGGGGAGCGGCGGTTGTGAAATCGCCGTTTCCCCAATCTCGCAAAGCCTTTCTTTTTCAAAGTGTTGCTGCCGTAAAAATCCAGCCCCAACTCTGCTTGCGCTGCCCGGCGGTTTCTGGTTATCTCCGCATGACACCGGTGGCGAAGTGGCTTGGCCACTTTTCCGGATTTCCGTGACACCGGTGTCATAACGTTTCGGTATCGGCGTCGTGGTCGGTCCGTCTCGTTTGCGGCTCTTTGAGCTCGCTCCTGCGCAAACTTCCGGGGCGTCGGGTCATACCGGCGCCCTCACTTTTGCGTCCGGGGAGGGTCCACGGCGCCGACGGAAAAACGTTCGGGGACGGAAACGAAGGCCTCTCAAACTGCCGTTGCGGCAAGCCCGGTGTGGCGCTCGCCCGCGACGCGGTCTAAGGGATCGCCCTGAGCCAATTCCGGCGAAATCTTGCACGCGCGGCGGCCCGCAAGGCCTTCCGCGCAAGATCGATCCTTCGGGAAGGAGTTTACGATGGTGAAAGACCGTATGGCGGTGCTGACCGCCCTGATGGACCAGGGTGTCATCCCGGTTTTCTATCACCCGGACGTCGAGGTCTGTAAGGCGGTGATCCAGGCCTGCGCCGACGGCGGCGCGCCCTGCATCGAGTTCACCAACCGCGGCGACTTCGCCAGCCACGTCTTCTACGAAGTGACCCGTTACTTCCACGAGGCCGATCCGCGCGTGATCATGGGCGTGGGCTCGATCGTCGACGCCCCGACCGCCGGCATCTACATCGCCAACGGCGCCAAGTTCGTCGTCGGCCCGATCCTGAACGCAGACGTCGCCAAGGTCTGCAACCGTCGCAAGATCCCGTATTCGCCGGGCTGCGGTTCGGCCTCGGAAATCTCGTACGCCGAAGAGCTGGGCTGCGAGATCGTCAAGGTGTTCCCGGGTTCGTCGGTCGGCGGCCCCGATTTCGTCAAGGCGGTGCTGGGCCCGATGCCCTGGACCCGCATCATGCCGACGGGCGGCGTCGATCCGGACGAAGCCTCGGTCAAGAAGTGGTTCGGCGCGGGCATCGTCGCCGCCGGCATGGGCTCCAAGCTGATCACGCAAGAGCTGCTGGACGCCAAGGACTACGCGGGCATCACCAAGAAGGTCCGCGAGACTGTCGACCTGATCAAGAAGGTTCGTGGGAAGGCCTAAGACCAAATGACCGACAACATCCTGAACATCCGCCCGGCTTCGGAAACGAAGTGGGACTGCGCTTCCTTCGGTGAAGTGATGCTGCGCTTCGACCCGGGCTTCGGCCGGGTGCGCAACGCCCGTCAATTCCAGGTCTGGGAAGGCGGCGGCGAGTACAACGTCGCTCGCGCCTTCAAGAAGTGCTGGGGCAAGCGCTCGACGGCCGTGACCGCTCTTCCGGTCAACGACCTGGGCTGGCTGGTCGAGGACCTGATGATGCAGGGTGGCGTCGACACCTCGCACGTCATCTGGCGCGACTTCGACGGCCTGGGCCGCAACACCCGCGTCGGCCTGAACTTCACCGAAAAGGGTTTCGGCGTTCGTCCGGCCCTGGGCTGCAGCGACCGGGGTCACTCGGCCGCCTCGCAGATCCGCCCCGGTGAAGTGAACTGGGAAAAGCTGTTCGGCGAAGAAGGCGTGCGCTGGTTCCACACCGGCGGCATCTTCGCGGCCCTGGCCTCGAACACGGCCGAAGCCGTGATCGAAGCCGTGGAAGTCGCCCGCAAGTACGGCACCGTCATCTCCTACGACCTGAACTACCGCGCCAGCTTGTGGAAGTCGCAGGGCGGCAAGGAAGGCGCTCAGAAGGTCAACCGTCACATCGCCCAGTACGTGGACGTGATGATCGGCAACGAAGAAGACTTCACCGCCTGCCTGGGCTTTGAAGTCGAAGGCCTGGACGAGCACATCAGCTCGATCGACCCGGCCAACTTCAAGAAGATGATCGAGACTGCTGTGAAGCAGTTCCCGAACTTCAAGGTCGCCGCCACCACCCTGCGCAACGCCAAGACCGCCTCGGTCAACGACTGGTCGGCGATCCTGTACGCCGGCGGCGAGTTCTACGCCTCGATGATGCGTGAGAACCTCGAGATCTACGACCGCGTCGGCGGCGGCGACGGCTTCGCTTCGGGTCTGGCCTTCGGCTTCATGGAAGGCAAGGGTCCCCAGGCCGCCGTCGAGTACGGCGCGGCCCACGGCGCCCTGGCCATGACCACCCCGGGCGACACCTCGATGGTGCGCCAGGCGGAAGTCGAAGCCGTGATGAAGGGCAAGGGCGCGCGGGTCATCCGCTAGGCTTTTCCTTCTCGTTGAAGAATATCGAGAAGCCCTCGGCCGCAAGGCCGGGGGCTTTTTCTTGGGCGGTGTCAGCGATCACCTTGCCGTTCTCGTCGTATTCGACTTTCTGGTAGCCCGGCGGGATGGTCTCTCCCGGCTTGAAGTAACTGATCACGCCGTACGCACCTCGGTAGGTGTATTGCTTGCGCTGTTCGAGCTGCGCCTGGAGCGCCTCGAAGCGCGCGGCGATCTTCGAGGTGAGCCAGGCCTGCTTGTGGACGCGGCGACGGCCTGAACGCGAACCGCGGACCAGGCGCTTGGGGCGAGGGTTTCGGGGCAGGGGCATCTGGACCTCCAGGCATGACGGATTGACCCAGCGGCCTTGGCCGAGGGGAGCGGGGAGGGATGCGGAGCGCCGGGCCGCGCCCGGAGTTCTGTTGTGTTTGATACCGTTTCGACGAGAACCGACGCTCCGCGCGATCGTTTTCCGTCAGCGTCCCGTCGGGTGGCCCTGTTCAGGCCTTACCGGGAGCCGCGGCCGTCCGTTTCCGGAAAACCCCGGCGGTCGAAGAAGGCGGGCCACTACAGGCCAGGACAGACCTCTTTGCCTTCGACCACGCCAACGGCGGGCGGGCCTGGTCAGCGAACCAGGTCCCCGGACCGTCCGAGTATCCCCCTCGGACCTCCACCGCTCGACCGCATCCCAAAGCCACGAAGGTCGCTGGCCGCGCGCCCTCCCCAGTGCTTTGAGATGAGGAGAGGATAAGGGCGGTCGGTAGGGCCGGGGACGGAGAGCGATGGATGCTCGTGCGCCACCACAACCCTCTCTCTTAGAGAGAGGGAGGGGCCATGCGCAGCATGGGAGGGTGAGTGGTTACGCCGCTCACCGCTAAATCCTGAAAAACCAGTGAGATGAGCGAACCTTGAACCGGCTTCGCCTAACCACTCACCCTCCCACGCCTGCGG
>JAEXJH010000463.1 GCA_023445955.1 Pseudomonadota bacterium | reverse complement strand
CATCTACTGGATCCTGTCGACCGTCCTGGCCGCCCTTCAGAGCCGCCTCGAACGCCGCGCTTCGGAGGGCCGCCGATGAGCGCGATCGACGCCAAGGGCCTGAAGAAGAGCTTCGGCGCCACGCCCGTCCTGGCGGGCGTCGACCTGACCGTCTCGCCCGGCGAGGTCGTGGCCATCATCGGTCCCAGCGGCTCAGGCAAGAGCACCCTGCTGCGCTGCCTGGCCGGTTTGGAACTGCTGAACGGCGGCGACCTGACCATCGCGGGCGTTACGGCCGGCGGCAAGGTCCCGCTGGCCAAGACCCTGAACGGCCGGGTCGGCTTCGTCTTCCAGAGCTTCAACCTCTTCCCGCACAAGACGGCGCTGGAGAACGTGATCGAGGGCCCGATGGTCGTCCGCAAGGAAGATCCGGCCAAGGCCCGTGCGCGTGGCGTGGCGCTCCTGGAAAAGGTCGGCCTCGCCGGCCGCGCCGACGCCTACCCCGCAGCCCTGTCGGGCGGCCAGCAGCAGCGCTGCGCCATCGCCCGAGCGCTGGCCATGGATCCCGAAGTCATCCTGTTCGACGAACCGACCTCGGCCCTCGACCCGGAACTGGTCGGCGAGGTGCTGGCCGTGATCCGCGACCTGGCCGCCGAAAAACGCACCATGGTGATCGTCACTCACCAAATGGACTTCGCCCGAGACGTCGCGGATCGGACGATTTTCATGGACGGCGGCGTCATCGTAGAGCAAGGACCGTCACGTCAGTTGCTTGCCTCCCCGCGCGAAGAGCGGACCCGCAAGTTCCTGGCCAGGTCGGGTGTGCTCGAGTAGTCTTGGCAGCCATAATTTGGCCCACGGGACGCTTCACGTCCTGCTAGCGCGTCAGGCGAATTGCGTAGGCGGCCTCGCTGCTCAGGCGCGCGATCAACGATTAAATCCAAAGCCCTACGCCGGGTGGCTTTTATGGCGAGGACAGCGTGAAGCCTTATATCGAACTCAAGGGCGCCTCGGGCGCCGTCTATCGCTACAAGCTGGCCGAGAACGGCGACCCGGCGACGACCATCGCCGGCAACTACGTCTATGTCGACGCCAAGGGCGCGGTGGTTTTCGCCGGTGAGGCCAACAACCTGATCGACGCCAAGGCCCGCTGGTCGGAAGCCTATTCGCGCCATGGCGCGACCTGGCTGTACACGCGGCTGAACGTCTCGGGCGCCTCGCGCGCCGACGAGTACGCCGACATCGTGGTGGCGCTCACCCCGATCATGAATCAGGCCGACTAAGGCTGCGACCGGGCGCGGAGGCGGCTAAGCTCGCGCCGCATGCGCCCGGAGATTCTCTTCCCCCTGTTCAGCTCGGTGTCCACGCTCAAGGGTGTGGGCCCGCGCGTCGCGCCGCTGGTCGAGAAACTGGCCGGTCCGATCGTGCGCGACGTGCTGTTCACCGCGCCGGCCGGCCTGATCCGCCGGTCGGTGACGACGGTCGACCAGGCCGTCGAGGGCCAGATCCAGACCTTCGTCGTCACCATCGACGCCCACTTCCCGTCGCAACGCCCCAGCCAGCCGTGGAAAATCCGCGCCTGGGACGGCACCGGCTTCCTGACGCTGATCTGGTTCAAGGGCCAAGGCCCGCACCTGGAGCGCCAACACCCCAAGGGCGCGCGCCGCGCCGTCAGCGGCAAGGTCGAGCGGCCTGACGGCTACGCCTCCGAACTGCAGATCGCCCACCCGGACTACATCGTCGACGAAGAGCGCGCCGGCGACATTCCCGAGATCGAGACCGTCTATCCGGCCACCCACGGCCTCCCCTCGCGCACGTTCCGCAAGTTCGCGCTGGAGGCGCTGAACCGTGCGCCCGAACTGCCCGAGTGGCAGGATCCCGCCTGGCGCGAGCGTGAGAAGCTGCCGGGCTGGCGCGAGGCCCTGGCGGCGATGCACGCGCCCGCCAGTGAAGCCGACCTCTCGCCCCTGGCTCGTCCTCGCCGGCGCCTGGCCTATGACGAGCTTCTGGCCCACCAGTTGGCCCTGGCCCAGCGCAAGGCCTCGCGCCGTTCGACACCTGGCCCACGCATCCCGTCCGGCCCGCTGTCCGACGCGGCCGAGAAGGCCCTGCCCTTCAAGCTGACCGGCGCCCAGATTCGTAGCCTGTCGGAGATCCGCGGCGACATGGCCTCGGGCGAGCGGATGAGCCGGCTGCTGCAAGGCGACGTCGGCTCGGGCAAGACCGTGGTCGCCCTGCTGGCCATGGCCGACGCCGCCAGCGCCGGCTTCCAGTCCGCCCTGATGGCCCCGACCGAAATCCTGGCCCGCCAGCACTTCGAGACCATCGCCGCGCCGCTGCAGGCGCTGGGCCTGTCGGTGATCCTGCTGACCGGCCGCGACAAGGGCGCCGGCCGCTCGGCCAAGCTTCTGGGCCTAGCGGACGGGACACACCACGTCGCCGTCGGCACCCACGCCTTGTTCCAGGACGACGTCGTCTTCGACCGCCTGGCCCTGACCATCATCGACGAGCAGCACCGCTTCGGCGTTAATGAGCGCCGGCGGCTGCAGGACAAGGGTGAAGGTGTCCACCTGCTGGCCATGTCGGCCACGCCGATCCCACGCACGCTGGAGCTGACCGTCTTCGGCGACCTCGACGTCTCGCGCATCGACGAGAAGCCGCCGGGCCGCACGCCGGTCGCCACCCGCGCCGCGCCGACCCCGCGCGTGCCCGAGATCGTCGACCGCCTGCGCAGCGCCATCACCGGCGGGGCCCAGGCCTTCTGGATCTGCCCGCTGGTCTCGGAGTCCGACAAGATCGAACTGCGCGCCGCCGAGGACCGCGCCGCCGACCTTGCCCGTCACCTGCCCGGCGTCGGCCTTGTCCACGGCCAGATGCCGCCCGCCGAGAAGGACGCGGTCATGCAGCGCTTCGTCGATGGCGAGGTCAGCGTGCTGGTCGCCACCACGGTGGTCGAGGTCGGGGTCAATGTCCCCAACGCCAGCATCATGGTCATCGAGCACGCCGACCGCTTCGGCCTGGCGCAGCTGCACCAGTTGCGCGGCCGCGTGGGCCGGGGCACGCGAGAGAGTTCCTGCGTCCTGCTCTACGATCCGCCGCTATCGGAAGTGGCCCAGCAGCGCCTCGACATCCTGCGCCGCAGCGACGACGGCTTCGAGATCGCCGAGAAGGACCTGGAGCTGCGCGGCGGCGGCGACCCGCTGGGCCTCAAGCAGAGCGGCTTCCCGGCCTACCGCCTGGCCGATCCGGTGGCGCACCGCGACCTGATCGCGGTGGCGGCCGACGACGCGAGACTGATCCTGGCCCGCGATCCCGACCTTACCTCGCCGCGCGGTCAGGCCCTGCGCACGATGCAAGAACTGTTCGACTGGAAACCGGCCTCGCCGCTGAATGAGGCGGGCTAGCGAGCGCCTAGTGCGCCGCCGCGCCCTTGCGGTGATGCCAGAGGTGCATGATCCCGGCCAGCACGCCGCCGACCGCCAGGCCGACCACGGCCGAGCCCAGCGCGAAGGCCAGCCAGCCCGTCACAGCGCCGACGCCCGGGACACCGTGCGCCCAGTGCGAGAAGCCCTCGACCCAGTGCGGGATCGGGGTCAGGTGGAACTTCTCCAGGCCGTGGACGATGATGCCACCGCCGACCCACAGCATGGCCGCCGTGCCGATCACGGTCAGCGCTTCCATGGTCACCGGCATAGCCTTGACCAGGCCGCGGCCGAAGCGCTGCACGCCCTTGGCTTCGCGGCGTGACAGGTGCAGGCCCATGTCGTCCATCTTCACGATCAGCGCCACCGCGCCATAGACAACGATGGTCAGCAGCACGCCGACGATGGCCAGGGCCGCGGCTTGCAATGGCAGGCCCAGGTGCGCGACCTCGGCCAGGGCGATGGCCATGATCTCGCCGGACAGGATCAGGTCGGTGCGGATCGCGCCGTCGACCTTCTGCTTCTCCAGCTCTGGGCCGCTGAGCGCCAGCTCCTCGATCGCCTCGCCCTCGGCCTGTGGCGTGAAGGCTTCCAGGATCTTCTCGGTGGCTTCGAAGGCCAGATAGGCGCCCCCGACCATCAGGATCGGCGTCACGGCCCAGGGCGCGAACGCGCTGAGCAGGAGCGCGCCGGGCAACAGGAACAGCAGCTTGTTGCGCAGCGAGCCCATCGCGATCTTCCAGACGATCGGCAACTCGCGGTCGGGCGTGAAGCCCATGGCGTAGCCAGGCGTCACCGCCGCGTCGTCGACCACCACGCCGACGGCCTTGGTCCCCGCCTTGCCGGCCGCCGCCCCCACGTCGTCCAGCGAGGCGGCGGCGATCTTGGTGATGGCCGCGACGTCATCGAGCAGCGCGGCAAGGCCGGAGGGCATTTGGGATCCTGAGCAGAAAGATTGAGCCCTTGTTGCGTAAGGCGCGCCGGGCTCGTCGTAAAGTGGAGAGGCTCTTGCCTGACGCCGGGTCAAGGCGGGAAGCTTGCCGAATGGACGTCGTCGCCGCCCTGGACCGCCTCGCTCCGCGCCTGTCGCCGACCGCGACAGGGGCCGTGAACGCTCGCCGGCTGTCAGGCGGCGCCAGCCTGGAGACCTGGGCCTTCGACCTGGACGACGGCGCACCTTTGATCCTGCGCCGCCGCCCGGAGGGCGCTGCGATGCGCGAGACCGCCCTGCCCTTGGCGTCCGAAGCCGCCCTGATCCGCGCGGCCGACCGGGCTGGCGCGCCGGCGCCCAGCGTTGTGCATGTCTGCGCGCCTGAGGACGGTCTCGGCGAGGCCTATGTCATGCGTCGGCTGGAGGGCGAGACCCTGGGTCGGCGGATCGTCCGCGACGACGCCTTCACCGGCGTACGACCGGGCTTGGCGCGCCATTGCGGCGAGGTGCTGGCGCGGATCCACGCAGTCCCGACAGAGGCCCTGCCGGAGCTGGCGACCTCCGACGCCCGTGGGGAGTTGGCGCGCTACGAGGCCATATACCGCCAGTTGGGCGCCCAGCGTCCGATCCTGGAAGCGGCCTTCCGCTGGCTGGAGACCATCGCTCCGCCGCAGCCTAAGCGGCCGGTGCTGGTTCACGGCGACTTTCGCAATGGCAACCTGATGATCCATCCGACGAAGGGTCTAGTCGGCGTTCTGGACTGGGAACTGGCCCACCTGGGTGACCCGGCCGAGGACCTGGGCTGGATCTGCGTCAATTCCTGGCGTTTCGGCGAATGGAAGAAGCCTGTCGGCGGCTTTGGCGACTATGCCGATCTCCTGGCTGGCTATGGCGGCGATATCGACCTGGACCGCGTCAAGTTCTGGCAAGCGCTGGGCTCGCTGAAGTGGGGCGTCATGTGCCTGATGATGTATTCCAGCTTCGCCACGGGCCAGGACCGCTCGATCGAGCGCGCGATGATCGGCCGCCGCGCCAGCGAGACCGAGATCGACCTCATGACGCTGATGGAAGCAGCATGATCAGCCACCCGACCGCCGCTGAGCTGACCGAAGCCGTCGCCGCGTTCGACGCTGAGCCCCCCGCGCTGGGCGACGCCCGCCACGCCTTCCTGGCGAGGGTCACCGACAACGCCCGCGCAACCTTGGCCCGCGAAGCCGAACACGGCGCATCACTGGAGGCCGAAGCCATCGCGCGACTCTCGGCGCTGATGGGCCAAGCCGGTGACTTCGCCACGCTGAACGCCAAGCTCTGCGAAGGCCTGCGCGACGGCGCGATCGATCCGCTCGATCCGGTGCTGCTGGCCCACCTGCGCGCGACAGCCATCGGCCAGATCGCCATCGACCAGCCGACCTATGGCGGCCTAACGGCCCTGCGGGCCGCTGGGAACGTCGGCTAGCGGCCGGCCGATCATCGTCGCCGAGCGCGCCAGGGCGTCGGCCTCCAGGTCGGCATAGAACAGGTTGTAGGCGTCGACCTTGCGGCGATCGGCCCACGAGCCGCTGTCGCGCAGCGAATTGGACTTGGGCTTGCTGGTCCGCAACAGGCCGTTCTCGCAGTGGGCCGAGACCTGCCGCTGCAGGAAGGCCGGCCGTGCGCCCCATTCCAGGCCTGTCGCATTGGCCGCGCCCAGGTTCAGCTTGGCCGGCGCCCGCTCGGCGCTCACCCCGCCGAGCAGCGGATTGAAGCACAGCGGCAGGCGCTGCTCGAGATTGACCAGCTGATCAGTCCCGTCCCAGATCAGCGAGCGCCCCATCAGCTCCTGGACGGCGTGGAAGTCGCCCTCCTGGGCCGAGGCC
>JAEXJH010000462.1 GCA_023445955.1 Pseudomonadota bacterium | reverse complement strand
GTCCAGGGCGAAGGCCAGGCGGGCGCGCGACCAGCGTCCCGCGTCGTCGGCGGCCCAGCGCTTCAGGGCTGGGGCGATGGCGTCGTCCAGCAGGGCGGGGCGGCCATTACGCCAGTCCTCCCAGGGGAAGAAGCGGGTCCACGGGGCCCAGGCGGTGTCGGGGGCGTCGGTGTCGACCGCCTTGGGCGTCAGGCCCAGATAGCCGACCGAGACGACGCGCGCCGCGCCGGCCCCGACCTCGGCGCGCGGGGCGTCGCGGCCCTTGTCGCCGAAGGTGTAGAGCTGCTCGACATAGCCAAGCTGGAACCGGGTCTGGGCGGTCACGAAGGCCCGCAGGCCCAGCTCGAACGTGCGGTGCGCCTCGGGATCGAACGGGCCGAACGGCAGACCGGACAGCGGCGAGGCGATGTCGGTGATCGCATCGTGCGGTCGCACGGTCAGCACGACGGCTTCGCCGTCGCGGATCGCGACGACCACCGCCGACAGTCCGATGACGACCGCCGCGGTCATTCTGTCTCGAACGCCGCGCCGGGGGCGCTCTCGAAGCCCGCCGCCCGCGAGAGCACGTGGAAGCGCTGGACGTAGCGGGCCTGGGCCTCGAACGGCGGCTGCGGCGTGATCTTCAGGTCGTAGCCAGTCGGCGGCGCACCGAAGATGGCTAGCGACTCGGCGTGCTCGAAGCCCGCCAGCTGGGTGGCCTCGAAGAAGGCGCAGGCGCGGTCGGCCTGCTTGATCAGCTTCTTGATCGGGGCAGGGGTCTTCACCGGGAGGCCGAAGCGGATGTGAATGGCGTCTTCCAGTCGGGCCTCGAAGTCCTTGTAGCTGACGCCCAGCGCCGCCTTGAACGGGCTGATCATGTCGCCGATCACGTACTCACTGGCGTCGTGCAGCAGAGCGGCCAGGCGCCAGCGCGGCTCCAGGTCCGGCTTGATGTGCGTGGCGATTTCCTCGACCACGAGACTGTGCTGGGCCACCGAGAAACCGTTGTCGCCGACCGTCTGGCCATTCCAGCGCGCGACGCGGGCCAGGCCGTGGGCGATGTCCTCGATCTCGATGTCCATCGGCGACGGATCGAGCAAGTCGAGCCGCCGTCCGGAGAGCATTCTTTGCCACGCACGGGGCGGTCCGCCCCTATGCAGCCCTTTGGCCACGAGATCGTTCCTCACAGTGAAGGTGGTTGACTGGCCCATCGGTTGAGAAAGATCAATGTGGCCGTCGCCGTCATCTGTGGAAATGCCCTTGAAGGGAGTTCGATCATGAGTTGGGCGAGAATTATGGTCCCGCTGGCCGGGACCCCGAATGACAAGGGCGTCCTGACCTCCGCCGCGGCCCTGGCGGGCGCGTTCCAGGCCGAGCTGGCCTGCGTCCACGCACCCGCCGACATGGCCGACCTGATGCCCTGGATGGGCGAAGGATTCATGGGCGGGGTGCAGGTCACCGCGTTGGAAAGCCTGAAGGATGCCGCTCAGGAAGGCGCCAAGGCCTGCGGCAAGTTGGCGGCCGAGACCGGCTATTCGCGCACGCGGGTCGTCAGCCTGGACTCGCCGGTCTGGGCGGGCCTGGCCATGGAAGGCCGTCTGTCGGACGTCATCGTGTTCGACGACGCCTCGGCGCGCGGCAAGGGTCCGCTGGCGGAGTCGTTTCAGCAACTGGTGGCGGACGAGCAGCGTCCGACCCTGGTGGCGCGCCCGGGCTTCCAGGTCGACGGCGTGGCCATGGTCGCCTGGGACGGCGGCAAGGAGGCCAGCCGCGCCATGCGAACGGCCCTGCCGCTGCTGCAGAAGGCCAGCTCGGTGATCGTCGCCGGCGCGCCCAGCGCGTCGTCGCGAGCGTTCGAGCTGGATCGCCTGGTCGAGTTCCTGTCGGCGCGCGGCGTCAAGGCGACCGTGAAGCTCCTGGATGGCGGCAACGACGCCGCCAGCCTGCTGCTGGGCGCGGCCAAGGACACCGGGGCGAACCTCCTGGTCGCGGGCGCTTTCGGTCACCCCAGGCTGCAGGAATTCATCTTCGGAGGCACCACCCGCACGCTGCTCAACAGCGACGGGCCTTCGCTCTTCCTGTCGCACTAAGGCGCTGAAACTTCAAAAGAAGGGAGACCTCGAATGTCTCTGTCTCGCATCGTCATGCGCCTGGCGCGCAATCCGGGCACCGAGTTCGCCGGCGGCGACGACCACCGCGGCTACGCGCTGACGGCGCCGCTCACCGAAGACGGCCATATCGACGAAGGCGCCTACGCCAAGGTCAAGGGGTCGTGCAGCGTGCGTCGCTTCGCCCCTGACGAGGACGCGGTGGACGGTCGCCTCAACAAGCGAGGGACCCGCTGGTTTTTCGACTATGACGACGAGGATGTCGCCGACGACGAACCGCTGCACCGCCTGGGCGAGCACCGGTTCGCGCTGGGCGAATACGTCACCGTCACCGACGAGGACGGTCGGCCGCTGACCTACAAGGTCATGCAGGTCGAACCGGTCACGCAGTAGGGGGCGTCAGCCCCCGACGTTGTGGCGCACGAGCGCCTTCATGTCCTTGAACAGGTCGTGGTCGTCGGTGTCGCGGGTCTTGGCCTTGACGACGGCCACGGCCAGCGGGCCGCCCTTGGGGCCGCGGGCCTCATATCCGGCCAGCCGATAGCCCTTGGGCGCCTTGTCGTTGGCCAGGATCAGGGTGGAGCGGACGGCGTCCTTGTCGCCCTTCTTGGCGCGGATCTCGGCGCCATTGTCATTCGCCTTGATGGTGACGTCGCCCTCGTGCTCGTCATCGGCTTGGACGCTGACCGCGCCATGCGCGTCGTCGCCCTTGAAATTCACGTTCTTGTTGACCTTCACTTCGGCGGCCGAGCCATCGCTGTTGATGGTCAGGTGGCCGATGCGGATGTCGGCGCCGTGATCGCTGGAATCGATCTTCACGCCCGGCAGGTTGATGGTCGTGCGGTTCTTGCCTTCCTTGCCGTTCATGGCCCTGGGCATCGGCGCGGGGATCGGCATCAGGCCCTTCAGCTCGGTCTCGATCGGCGCCAGGGCCGCCTCGGCGTCGCCGCCGTTCAGCTTGACCAGGCGCAGATCCACGGTCGCCTCGCTGGAAGCATAGGCGCAGGACTGGCCGTCGGCGGCCTTGGAAACCAGCTTCAGCTCGCCCTGCTTGTCGGGGCAATCCAGATTGGCGATGGCGCGGATCGGCTCGCGGCGGCCCAGCTTGCGCTCGGCGTGCTCGGTCTGGGTGGTCTCGGTGCGGTGGCAGGCGGTGAGGGCGGTCGCGCCGACGCCGATCATCAGCGCCGCAGCCAGCCATTTAGAATGACGCATGGGTTGTAGGTCTTCCCTGATTTGGCGGGAAGTTGGGCGCGCGCCGAGCGCGCGTCCAGTGAATTCCAAGTAACGGCCAATTGGTCGCGGGAGTAGGGCCTAGTCTATTGGCCTGGCCGCGCCCCCGAACCCTCGCGACGCGCCAGGAAGGCCAGGCGTTCGAAGAGGTGCACGTCCTGTTCGTTCTTGAGCAGGGCGCCGTGCAGGGGCGGGATCAGCTTGGTCGGGTCCTTCTCGCGCAGCACCTGGTCATCGATGTCCTCGACCAGCAGCAGCTTCAGCCAGTCCAGCAGCTCGGACGTCGACGGCTTCTTCTTCAGGCCCGGCACCTTGCGCATGTCGTAGAAGATGCGCAGCGCTTCGGCGACCAGCTTCTGCTTGATGCCCGGGAAGTGGACGTCGACGATGGCCTGCATCGTCTCGGTTTCCGGGAAGCGGATGTAGTGGAAGAAGCAGCGGCGCAGGAAGGCGTCCGGCAGCTCCTTCTCGTTGTTCGAGGTGATGATGATGATCGGCCGGACCTTGGCCTTGATCGTCTCGTTGGTCTCGTAGACGTAGAACTCGTTGCGATCGAGTTCCTGCAGCAGATCGTTCGGGAACTCGATGTCGGCCTTGTCGATCTCGTCGATCAGCAGCACCGGGCGCTGCTCGCTCTCGAACGCCTCCCAGAGCTTGCCCTTCTTGATGTAGTTCTTGACGTCCTTGACGCGCTCGTCGCCCAGCTGGCTGTCGCGCAGGCGGGTGACGGCGTCGTATTCGTAGAGGCCTTGCTGGGCCTTGGTCGTCGACTTGATGTGCCAGGTGATCAGCGGCGCGCCCATGGCCTTGGCGACCTCGTACGCCAGCACGGTCTTGCCGGTGCCCGGCTCGCCCTTGATCAGGAGCGGGCGCTCCAGGGCCACGGCGGCGTTGACCGCGACCTTCAGGTCGTCGGTGGCCACGTAGTCGGAAGTGCCTTCGAAGCGCTGGCTCATGCCCATCTCCGCCCGGAATCGATCCGGTTCGAACAGTTGTTCAAATTGAACGGATCAAACTAGCCGCGCTTACGCGTTTGGCAAGCGCCCCCAACGGAAGGCTTTCAGAGCGGGGCGTCGAGCGCGGCTTCGGAGAAGCTTTTGGCGACCAACCGGGCGCGGACCTGCGGCCGTTCGTCGCGCCACTCCTGTGCCAGCAGGCCCAGGCCGATGACGTCGGTGGGCTGGCCCTGCTTGACCACATGGGCGCGGAACATGGCCTCACGCTGGAAGCCGCTGGACAGGTGGGAGGCGAGGGCGGCTTGGTTGGTGGCCAGCACCTCGGACCACAGCTTGCGCAGGCCCAGCGCCTCGAACGCATGGTCGGCGACCTTGAACTCGGTGAAGCCGCCTAGGCCCAGGCCCCGGGCGCTTTCTTCGGCCAGGTAACGGGCGATCGTGGCGCGGCCCTGGCGGAGGTCGATATCGACCAGACTGGTGAGGCCGACAGGCGCGCCGTCCAGCAGGACGACCCAGTCGCGGCGGCGCGGATGGTCGACCAGGCCGTCGAACCAGCGATCATGTTCCTCGCGCGTGATCAGGTGGTCGGAATACATGAAGGCCGCGACCTGCGGGCTGTTGCGCCAGGCCAGCAGCCGGTCGCGATCGCCTTCCTCGACCCGTCGGAGCGCGACGTCAGGCACGACGGTCGCCTCCCAGCATGAGGAGGTCCGGACGGTTGCGGACAAAGGCGCGGATGGCGTCGGAGGTGAAGTCGCGATCGCCGTCGTAGAGCGCGTCATAGACCGCGCGAACGAAGTCCAGATCGTCGGGTCGATCGACGGTCCAGCGCACCGCGCCCTCGTCGGCCGCCTGGGCATAGCTGGCCAGCCGGAAGAGGTCGGGGTTGTTGTAGAGATAGGGCGTGACGTGCTCACGATCATGCGGCGCGGCCGTCTCGGCGGCGGCGCGGCGCAGGGCGGCGGCCGTCATGACCTCGACATCCAGGCCCTTGGGAAAGCTGCGCGGCTCGGCGACGTTGGAGGCGTAGTCGGCGCCGCTCTCTTCGAACCGCGCGATGGTGGCGTCGATCACCTCGGGATCGGCCAGCGGGCAGTCGGCGGTCAGGCGCACCACGGTCTGCGCCGGGAAGGCGTCCAGGGCGCCGATGAAGCGGCCCAGCACGTCGTCCAGGTCGCCGCGATGGACCGGCACGTCAGCCGCCGCCAGGATCTCGGCCAGCGGGTCGTCATCGGGCCGGGTCGAGGTGGCGACCACGATGGTTTCAAGCTTGCGCGCGCGGCGCAGCCGCTCGATCTGGCGCAGGATCATCGGCGCTCCGGCCACCGTCGCCAGCACCTTGCCGGGCAGCCGGGACGAGGACATCCGCGCTTGCAGGACGGCGAGGACCATGGCCTAGCCAGCGACCTTTTCGGCCAGGGCCTGGGTGACGTCGGCCATCGCGGGCGCCCATTGGCCGATCTCGGGCGGCGAAAACACGCGCGCCTGAGGGTACCAGGGATAGGCGTCGGTCCCGAGCCGGGTCCAAACCGCCGGAGCGGTGAGCAGCCAGATCGGCGCGCCCGCTGCGCCGGCCAGATTGGTGGTGGCGTTGGAGAACCCGATGATCAGGTCGACCGCGCTGCACAGGGCGGTCAGGTCGTCCAGGTCCTGCTTCAGGTCGATGCCCGGCGGTTGCCAGATCTCGACGCCAAACTTTTCCTTGGCCAGGGCGATTTCATCCTCGCAGTCGCCATACTGCAGGTTGATGAAGGTGACGCCCTGCGTCTTCAATACCGGCTCCCACAGCTCGAACGGCGAGAACTGGCGGGCGCGATCGCCCTTCAAGCTGAGACTCTTCCACAGCAGGCCGACCTTGGGCTGGGGACCCAGCTTGTCCAGCTCGGCCTTCCAGTAGGCGACGCGCTGCGGATCCGGTTTCAGGAATGATTTCCGGTCCGGGAAGGCCTCGATCGTGTTGCGCAGCGGACGCAGGAAGTCGCCCAGCGCCGCCCAGCAGTCAAAGCGATCCCAGTCCTCGATGTACGGCGCGGTGCGGTAGACGCGGCCCTCGTACTTCATGGTCCGGTGCGCACTGACCTCGATGCCTGGGAACGAGCGCTCGAGCAGCGGCTTCAGGCGATGCTCGACAACCAGGGTCAGCTTGCCGTCCGGACCCAGCAGCTTGAGGATGTCGGGCAGCATGCTGGCGAACATCACCTCGTCGCCCAGGCCTTGCTCGGCGACGACCATCACGGTCTTGCCGCTCAGATCCTCGCCCGCCCATCGGGTCGCGGGGATGTGGAACAGGGGCGAGTCGGCGATTTCCGGCGAGAAGCGGGCCTCGTACGCCTGCCAGCCCTCGGCGATGCGGCCCAGCGCCAGCAGCAGCGTGGCGCGGGCGAATTCCATGACCACCAGGTCGGCAGGATCGGCCGACACCTTCATCGCCGACTCGCCGTCGACCAGGGCGCCGGCGATGTCGCCGAGATCGGCCTTGGCGAAGGCGCGGTTGTGCAGGGCCTTGCTGTGGTGCGGAGCCAGGCGCAGGGCCTCGTCGAAGAAGACCAGCGAGCCGCCGGGATCGCCGATGTTGCAGAGGATTGTGCCCAGGGTGTTCCACAGTCCCGGCGCCTCGGGGTGGGCGCGCAGGGCGGCCTTCAGCACTTCGATCGCCTCGTTCTCGCGATTCAGTTCGCGTAGGGCGCAGGCCAGGTTGTTGGCCGCTTCGATATCGTTGGGCCGGGCCAGCCGGAAGTGGGCGAAGAACTTGGCCGCGAAGTCCATCATGTTCATGCGGAACGCCAGGCGTCCCAGGTCGCCGGCGACCGAGGCGTGGTCGGTCAGCAGGCTCAGCGCCGCCTCATAGCTGTTCAGCGACGAGGCGAAGTCGCCCTGTTTCTCGCGCGCGATGGCCAGGATGTGCCAGGCCAGGCCCAGCTGTTCGTCTTTCTTGAGCAGCTTCAAGGCCAGCTTGTCGGCCTTGGCGTAGTCCTGCTTATGCACTGCCTCGATCGCCTGGCCGATGATCTTGGCGTTCTCGGCGTTCTTGAGCTCCTGCGCCGAGCGCTTAAGCCGCTCCAGGGCGTCGGCCGAGGCCGAATCGCCCATGGCCTTGACGATCTGGCCGGGCTGGATGGGAAGGGCGCCCACATCGGCCTGAGCGGCGGCGCTGGCGGATGCTTCGAGGGCGCTTTTGCGAGACATGGCGAACCGATCTGGGGACTCTGTTATTAACCATGTTTTGAGGGGCTAAGTTTAATTGAGTCCTAAGCCGCGTCTTACGGTCGCAAGACCATCCGATTTGCGGCAAGACGGCGTTAACACGTGTTCGCCTAGCTTCCGTTTCGAGCCGTCATAACGACGGAATCGGGCGAAGCGGCGTCAACGAAGGAGCGGCCTTAAGTGCCTTTGAAGCTGTCGCTGAAGCCCGGCGAAAAGTTCGTTCTCAACGGCGCCGTGGTCCAGAATGGGGATCGGCGCGGGGTTCTGGTGCTCCAGAACAAGGCCTCCGTCCTCCGCGAGAAGGACATCATGCAGCCGGATCAGGTCACGACGCCCGCGCGTCGGATCTATTTTCCGGTGATGATGATGTACCTCGATGAGGCTGCAGCCGAGAAGTTCTTCGAGGACTTCGCGGGTCGCCTTAACGAATTCATGGGAGTTGTGCGCAATCCTACGGTTCTGCAGGATTGCATCGCCATCTCGAAACACGTGATGGCGCGTGAGTATTACAAGGCTCTGATGTTGAGCCGTAAGTTGATTGAATACGAAGACGAGAGGTTGGGGCATGTCTCTTCGGGCGTATCAGCAGGCGGCGACGCGGGCTGAGAATCCCCGTGAAATGGAGTACCGCCTGTTCGGTCAGGTGACGCGCGCCCTCATGGACGCGTCCCAGGCTTCGGCGGACGACATTGCCACGCGGATCGACGCATTGGATTGGAATCGCAAGGTCTGGTCGGCCTTGGCGACTGACTGTTCCTTGCCTGAAAACCAGCTGCCGAAAGAACTGCGGGCCAGCATCATCTCGCTGAGCCTGTGGGTCGGTCGTCACTCCAGCGCCGTGATGCGCAAGGAGGAGGACTTCGAGCCGCTGATCGAGATCAACCGGATGATGATGCAGGGCCTGTCCGCACGCGCCGACGCCGCCTGATTCTTCGGTTTTCGCAAGACTGAACGTCTTGCCTACCTGCTTCGGAAAAACCTGCCGCCCGGCGAATGTTGCATTCGCGGGGCGGTTTCGTTTTTGGCCCTAGCTGCAAACTAAATCCAATAAAATCAGTATCTTGAGC
>JAEXJH010000461.1 GCA_023445955.1 Pseudomonadota bacterium | reverse complement strand
GGATGGTCCTGCGCCAGCCGCGCCCGCCAGGCGTCGAGAAACGGCTTTTTCTCCTCGTCCGGCAGGGCGTCGAGATAGGGTCGCAGCGTCGTGCCCATGGTCCAATCGACGATCGGATCCTGGCCGTGCAGGGCGTGCAGATAGGTCGTGGTCCAAATGTCGATCTCGGGACAGGTTGGGGCCAGCCAGCCATAGTAGTCCTCAGCCGCATTGGCGTGGCGAACCGCCTCGACGCCATTGAAGCGGGCCGCCCACGGCCCTTCTGCCGCGATCTCCAGAAGGCTGGCCCGCCATCCCAGGCCCTCGACCACAGGCATCTGCACCGCCAGCACGCCGCCCGGCGCGAGGCTGTTGGCCAGGTGCGGGATCAGGCGCTCATGATCGTCCACCCACTGCAGGGCCGCGTTGCTGAAGATCAGATCGGCCGGGACGTTTGGCGCGAAGCTGGCGATGTCGCCCAGCACCCACTCGACCCGCGCCGGCAGGGCCTTGGCCCGTTCCAGCATCTCGGGGCTGGAGTCCATGCCCCGCACCCGCGCCGCTGGATGCCGAGCGGCCAGCAGCGCCGCCTGCTCGCCCAGGCCACAGCCCAGGTCCCAAATCTCGCGCGGTTCAAGGTCACGGGGAATGGCCGTCAGCAGGTCCAGCGCCGGCCGCTCGCGATAGCCGCGATAGAGGGCGTAGACGTCAGGATCCCAACTCGCCATCGGCGCTCCTCCATGTCGACCAGGTGACAATCTGCAGTCGTGCAACCAACGCTTTTGCGAAGAATTCTTCTCAAAGGCGAGGATTCACCATACGGTCCGAGTCAGATCCCCGACAGAGGGATCATAGGGAAGGTTCACACGGCATGCCCATGCGCCCCCATTTCGCCCCCAATGGCCCTCCGGGCCGGGCTCCCAGCGCGCGTCGTCTCAATCTCAATCGTCCCCTGGCCATCGGCGCGTCCCTCGTTTTGTGGGCGGCCATCCTGGTCGGCTTAAAGCTGCTGACGATCTGAGCGCATTATTCGGGCACGGACGTTGCGACGCCTCGTCGCGGTCGATCACCCCTTTTCATCCGCGAAATCGGGTCCATATTCGAGTTGTGTTGTTCAACCAACTGAAAGGAGGTGACCAGTGTCTCATTGTCTCCAACCGCGGTCGCAAGTCGTGACCTGGAGCCTTATGAATGAGGTCTCCGCCTAAGGCGCGTTGAACGCCTGAGGTTTTAGTCACGAGCTGCGCAAGCGGCTACGACGATGGAGGGCCGTCCCGAGCAATCGGGGCGGCCCTTTTTCATGGCCCGCGCTAGGCTCCGATCAGCTCGCGGCCGATCAGGAAGCGGCGTATCTCGTTGGTGCCCGCGCCGATGTCATAGAGCTTGGCGTCGCGCAGCAGGCGCTCGACCGGCCATTCCTTGGTGTAGCCGGCGCCGCCCAGGGCCTGGATGGCCTCCAGCGACACTTTCACCGCATTCTCCGACGCCATCAGGATCGCGCCGGCGGCGTCGAAGCGGGTCGTCTTGCCGGCGTCGCAGGCGCGGGCCACCGCGTAGACGTAAGCCCGGGCCGAATTCAGGGCCACGTACATGTCGGCGATCTTGCCCTGCATCAGCTGGAACGAGCCGATCGGCGCGCCGAACTGCTTGCGGTCGCGGACGTAGGGTAGGACGATGTCCAGGCAGGCCTGCATGATGCCCAGCGGACCGGCCGAGAGCACGGCGCGCTCGTAGTCCAGGCCGCTCATCAGCACCCCGACGCCACCGCCGACCGGGCCCATGACGTTCTCTTCCGGGATCTCGCAGTCCTCGAACACCAGCTCGGCGGTGTCGCTGCCGCGCATGCCCATCTTGTCCAGCTTCTTGGAGACGCTGAAGCCCTTCATGCCCTTCTCGACGATGAAGGCGGTGATCCGACGTTCGTCGGTCTTGGCGTAGACCACCAGCGTGTCGGCGTGCGGGGCGTTGGTGATCCAGAACTTCGTGCCGTTCAGGACGTAGCGGTCACCCTTGTGCTCGGCGCGCAGCTTCATCGACACAACGTCCGAGCCCGAACCGGCTTCGCTCATGGCCAGCGAGCCGACATGCTCGCCGCTGATCAGCTTGGGTAGGTAGCGCTGCTTCTGCTCGGGCGTGGCCCAGCGGCGGATCTGGTTGACGCAGAGGTTGGAGTGCGCGCCGTAGCTGAGGCCCACCGAGGCCGAGGCGCGGGAGATTTCCTCCATCGCGATCACGTGCTCGAGGTAGCCGAGGCCCAGGCCGCCGAACTCTTCCTCGACCGTGATGCCGTGCAAGCCGAGGTCGCCCATCGGGACCCACAGGCCGCGCGGGAATTCATTGGTTTCGTCGATGCGAGCCGCCAGCGGCGCGATCTTGTCGGCGGCGAAGCGAGCTGTGGTTTCCCGGATCGCGTCGGCCGTGTCGCCCAGCGCGAAATCCATTGAGGGTGCGAAATTCGTCGTCATAGCTTCCTCCCTAGCACAAACGCCCGCCGGTCATTGAGACCTGCGGGCGTTCTTGCTCAGTTTCCCCGAGGGAAGCAAAGAAAACTATTCTTCGTCGCTCGCATCGGGGCCGGCAAGGCGGCGGAGCAGAAGATAGGCCGAAACCACGAAGCAGATCGCGCCAATCATGCTGGCGCCGTAGCCGAACATCTTCACGCCGGTGTCCGAGCCCGAGGCGACGGTCAGGATCCACAGGACGCCGCCGCCGAACAGGGCCAGGCCCAGGATGCCCAGGCTGACCAGCAGGCTGGTGTTGCCGAAGCGCGGGGCCTCGGCCTCGACCATCGACACGTCCATCGGCTGCAGGTCGACCTCTTCGCTGGTCGAGAAGCCGCCGAGATTGAACACCGACGAGTTGGCGGCCGGGCCGCCGAACAGGGTCGGCTCGCTCTGCACCGGCGGCGCGGTCGGGGCGAAGCTCTCGACCGGCGTCGGCTTTTCGACCTCTTCGACCGGCTGCGGCGTCAGGCGGAACGGCGTGAACTCGACCGGCGCGGCCGGGATCGGTTCGACCGGCGCCGTCGTCGTCTCTTCCTGGAACAGGACCGGCGCAGGCTCGGTGACGATCGGCTGGGCCGGGGCCGGCGGTTCCGGCAGGCCCAGGTCGTCCTGGCGCACGACCGGCTTGGGCGCGGTCGTCGTCGTGACCGGCGCATCCGGCAGGATGGCCTCCAGGCGCGCGGCGACCGCGGCGGCCGACTGTTCGGTGGCGGTCGGACCGTCCTCTTCCGGGACGACGACGTTCAGCGGCAGGCCTTCCTCGCGCTGAGCGACGACGCGGTCGCCTTCGGTGCGGGCGTTGACGGCGATCGGCGTCTGTTTCGGAATGGCGCAGCTGGCGTCGTAGTCGACCTTCGGGCGAAGCACCGGGCTGGGCGCGGGCACCCACTCGCCATTGGCCGGCGTCAGGAACAGCGTCTTCTCGGCCGAGCGGCGGCGGACCAGGGCGTCGATGACGATCCGCTCGCCCTCGAAGTCGGCCTTGCGCCACATCTCCATCGCGCACGCCGCTTGCAGCAGCGAGCCTTCGTTGATCCGGCGCAGCACGCCCGAGCGAAGGAAGTTGTCGAGCCCGATATTGAAGGCGAAGCAGACCAGCGCGTCGAACTGGTTCTGGTTCAGCGGCGCGTAGGTGTGTTCGTTGACCGAGTGGGCGACCGAGATCAGGTCGTACAGCAGCAGGGCCTCGGCGTCCTTTTCAGAGACGGAGGCGCCTTCGCGGGCGGTCAGGGTGTGGCCATAGCCGACCGTCCAGCGCCCGTCGGGGAGCTGAGCGGCCTTCTGACGGTAGCCCTCGAATCTCTTGATGAGATCGACGGCCGTCCGGGTGACCTGATGGCGCGGTTTCATCGCGGAGTTTGACCCAGTTTGAGACAGACGCGGATGCGTTCGCCTGTCTCGGCGCAAGGTCGGCGCCAGTTTCCCGGCTTGAGCGAATTTTAAGTCAGTGCAGCAGCAGCGAGGCGATCAGCAGCACCGCGAAGAAGCCGGTGAAGTCCGTGAGGAAGGTCACGAAGATCGACGACGACACCGCCGGGTCGCGGCCCATCTTCTCCAGCGCCAGGGGCATCAGGATGCCGCCCAGGGCCGCGGTGAAGATGTTGGCGATCAGGGCCGCGCCGACGATGATCGCCAGCTTGTCGTGGTGGTCGGAGGCCCCGAAGAAGAGATAGGTCGCCAAGCCCATGACCAGGGCCAGGCTGACGCCGTTGACCAGCCCGACCAGCAGCTCGCGCAGCACGATGCGGCGGGCGTTGGCCGTGGTCAGCTCCTTGCTGGCGAGAGCTCGCACGGCCACGGCCAGGGTCTGGGTGCCAGCGTTGCCGCCCAGCGACGAGACGATCGGCATCAGGATGGCCAGGGCCACCAGCTGGGCGATCTCGGCCTGGAAGATGGCGACGCCGCTGACCGCCAGGGTGGCGGTGGCCAGGTTCAGCATCAGCCACGGCAGGCGCGATTTGACGATCTCGATCACCGAGGCGTCGCGGCCGGCGTCGGACACACCGGCCAGCGCCAGAATGTCTTCCTGGGCCTCGTCGCGAATGACCTCGACGATGTCGTCGACGGTGATCTGGCCCACCAGGCGTCCGCCCGGCTCGATGACCGGGGCGCTGGTCAGGTGGTACGTGTCGAAGATGTAGGCGACCTCTTCCTGGTCCATCCCGACATCGATTTCGGTCGCCGCCTCCATCAGCTCGGCCAGCGGCGTCTCGCGGCGGCTGCGCAGCAGGATGCTGATCGGGATTGCCCCGACCGGCTTGTAGGTCGGGTCGACCACATAGACGTCGAAGAAGAGTTCGGGCAGTTGGTCGCCGGCCTCGCGGACATGGTCGATGGTCTGGCCGACGGTCCAGAATTCCGGCGCGGCCAGGAATTCGCGCTGCATCAGGCGGCCGGCGGTCTCGTCCTCGTACGACAGAGTCGTCTCGATGGCGGCGCGGTCGATCTCGCCCATGGCGGCCAGCACCTGGAAGCGCTTGGTGTCGTCCAGGTCGTCGATGACGTCGGCGGCGTCGTCGGTGTCCAGCTCCTCCAGCGCCCGAGCCAGGGTCACGGACGGCGTGGCTTCCAGCACCTCCTCGCGGAGGTTCTCGTCCATCTCCGAGATGATCTCGCCCAGGGCTTCCGGGTCGAGCAGCGGGATCACGTCCTCGCGGTAGTCGGCCGTGAGGAAGCCCATCAGGTCGGCGACGTCGGCCGGCTCCAGCGCCGTGACCAGCTCGCGCAGACGCTTGAGGTCGCCGCTGTCGACGGCGTCGATCACCATCTCGACGTATTCGGGATTGAGAGCGTAGTCGTCGCCGAGGGCGAGATCTTCCAGCTCTTCGGGGGTCTCAGACTTGGCC
>JAEXJH010000460.1 GCA_023445955.1 Pseudomonadota bacterium | reverse complement strand
ACCATGTTGCCCGCGCCCGTCAGGCTTATCCCGAAGGCGTTGGCCTCGAAGGTGTTGGCTCCGATGTAATTGCGCGCGCCCCAATTCGACTGCAGGCCGTCGGAGTAGCGGGTGAAGCGGTTGCGCACGACGGTGTTATCGTTGCCCCACAGGATCTCGATGCCCTGCGAGGGCTCCAGATTATCGGTCCCGCCGTCGAAGACGTTGTCGGCGATCAGGTTGAAGGCCGCGCCCCGCGTCAGCTCCAGGCCGTCGCCGTTCTCGAAGAAGGTGTTGCGCAGCACCTTGTTGTCCAGCGTGGTGGTCGAGGTCGAACCGCCTTTGCCGTCGTCGCCGCTGAGCATGACGCCCGCGCCGCCGATGTTGCGGACGATGCGGTTGTCGACGACCACCGCATTGGAGGTGCGCAGGATCAGCACGCCGATGCAAAAGTTGCGGATCTCCAAGCCGCGCAGCGTGACCCCCTTGGTGTCGACCAAGGCAAAGCCGGGGTTGCTAGCGGTTCGGACATTGGTCCCGTACTGACCCGGGACCATGCCTGGGCAGGACTTCAGGTCGCGCGGCAGGTAGCCCGAACCATCGACGATGTTGTGGCCGCCGGAACGCGCAAAGGCGCGGCCCTCAATGCTCACCGGTCCCTTGATCGGCGGCAGGGCCGACTTCAGCACGATGGTCGGAGCGGCGATCTCGATGCGGTAGCGGCCGGGCTCGGCGTTGCTGGTCGCGATCGCCCAGCGCAGCGAGCCCTGGCCCTCGTCGTCGGCCTCGCGGTCGACCAGCAGCAGCGTCGTCTCCGCGCCGGTGTTGGCCGGACCGCCGGCGGCGACGGCCGCGATCGGCTTCGGATCGGACGTCTGAGCAAGCGCCAGGGCCAGCACAAAACCGATCATCGATCCCTCCTAGGCGGTCAGGCCCTGTCCCACGGGAAGGTCAGGGTCGGGGCGTTCGTATAGCGCTTCATCTTCAAGGTCAGCCGCGCGCCGGCGCCGGCGGCCAGGCGCAGCGTGAATGCCGAGGAATCGACCGGGGTCGCGGCACCCTCGCCGATCGTGGCGCTGAGGATCTGGTGCTCGGCATAGGCGCCGCCCTGGACAGTCACGGTGCGTGCGCTGACCTGGTTGGTGTTGACCAGGGTGACGATCGTCTCGTCTTCGCCCAACTTTTCGACCAGGGCCGCGACATCTTGCGGAATGCCCGCGCGACGACGCTCGGGATCGAACCAGCGCAGGCGCGTGTAATGCAGAGCCCCGCCCTGGGCCGGCGAGGTGCCCGACCACGGCGGCCGGGCGATCTGGATGCCGCCCTCCATCAGGTGGATCAGGGCCGTGACGCTGGCCGGATTGATGTCCAGCGCCGCGTCGGCCAAGCGGGTGTCGGGCGTGGTCTTGTCGTCGCGCTGGGCCTGGGCGCGGGCGCGGACCCGTTCGAGATCGCCGCGCAGGGCCTTGGCTGGGAAGCCGGCGTCCTTGCCGTCCAGATAGTTCAGCCACGGATGCTCGGCGGCGCGGGCGCGGTCGCTGGGCTTCTGCGACATGTACCAGATCTCGAGGCCGTTCAGGCGGTACTCGCCGGGCGCATAGCCGTACCAGCCCTTTGGGCCGTACATGCGCGGGGTCTGGGTCTTGCCGTCGACGGTCTTCTTCTGGGCGTTGATGACGTCGTTCTGGCGGCGCCAGACGTCGAGATACTTGTCGTCGCCGGTCAGCAGATAGGCGTTCAGGAAGCCGACCACGGCGCGTGGCACGCGGTTGCGGTCCTCGCGCTTGCCGGTCTGCGGCACCAGGGGGCTGAAGCCCCAGCCGTAGGTCCCGCTCCACCACTGACCCTTCGGGCCGCCGATCTTGCCGTCGAGGCCGATCTTGCTGGGCAGCACGTCGCCATTGGCCTTGGCCCGGTCGATCCAGGCGTCGACATAGGACACGATCCAGTCACGGTACTTCGGCTCGTGGTCCAGCATGTAGGCGTTCAGCACCAGGCTGGTGGCCTGCAGGTTCAGCGGCGCATCGCCGACCACGTCGCCATATTCGTCATAGTGGTGCAGCGTCTGCTCGTAGGTGTCCTCGCCGTGCTCCATGAAGAAGTTCGTCGGGTCGAACCTGTCCCCGGCCCAGTCCAGCGGTGTGGCGGGGCGCAGCATCGGCCCCTTGCTGCCGGTGATCATGCTGCGGATGATCTTCAGCGTCGGGTCGTAGTTGGCGACCGCCTTGTCCTCGCCGGTGTAGAAACCCGAGAAGCGCTTCACCCGGTCGCGGTACTTGGCGTCATAAGGGTCCGACAGGCCCAGCAGGTTGAAAACCGACAGCCCTTCGGACAGGTGCTGCCAGTCGGTCATGACCGGGAACTCGCGGTAGTACATGCCCTCGCGGGCGAACGGCACGTCCTTGGTGCGGGCGGCCGTGTACTGGGCGATATTGCCGTCGAAGGCCTTCTTGGCCATGGCCAACAAGCTGTCGCCGGCGCCCAGCGCGTGCAGGGTCGGCCAGTCGTTGACGTTCTCGATGGCGTCGTCGGGACCGTCGTTGGCGCCCCAGCGCTCGACCGCCCGCAACCAGCCGCGCTCGTCGAAATAGCGGGCGAAGAAGGCCTGGCAGGCCTCCTCGTTGGCCTTCAGCAGTTCGCGCTGCAGCAGCGCCCACTCCGGCGGCGCCATCGGCGTCGACACAGTGGCCAATGGCGCGGCGGAAGCTGGACGCGCGAGAGCGGCGAAGACCAGGGCCGAGGCGCCGGCCAGGATGGAGCGACGGGTGGTCATGCTCAGACGGCCTTCAGTTCCAGGCGTTGGATTTTCCCGACGATCAGGAAATAGGCCAGGATGCAGATCACGCAGTGGGCGCCGACGAAGATCAGGGCCCCGTCGAACGAGCCGGTCGCCTTGACGATGTAGCCGATGACGATCGGGGTCACGATGCCGGCGACATTGCCGAAGGTGTTGAAGATGCCGCCGGTGACGCCGGCCATCTCCTTGGGCGAGGTGTCGGCCACCACCGCCCAGCCCAGCGACGCCACGCCCTTGCCGAAGAAGGCCGCGGCCATGATCACGATGACCAGCCACTCCTGCTCAACGTAGTTGCAGAGGATGATGCAGGTGGCCAGCACCATGCCCAGCAGCAGCGGGGTCTTGCGGGCGATGTCCAGATTGCCGGTCTTCTTCAGCAGGCCATCCGAGATCATGCCGCCCAGGATGCCGCCGGCGAAGCCGCACAGCGCCGGCAGGGCGGCGGTGAAGCCGGCCTGCAGGATAGATAAGCCGCGCTCCTTCACGAGGTAGATCGGGAACCAGGTGACGAAGAAATAGGTCAGCACGTTGATACAGTATTGGCCCAGGTAGACGCCGAGCAGCATGCGGCTCCCCAGCACCTGCTTAACGTTGGCCCAGTTGAAGGCCGCGCCGTTGGCTGCGTTCTTCTCTTCCATCCGCACCAGACCGCCGCCGGCCTCGATATAGTCGACCTCGGCCTTGTTGACGGCCGGGTGGGCCAGCGGGCTATGGATCAGCTTGGCGAAGACGATGGCGGCCACGATGCCGACAGCGCCCATCACCCAGAACACCGAGCGCCAGCCGAAACTATGGGCCAGCCAGCCCATCAGCGGCGCGAAGGCGACCAGCGAGAAGTACTGCGCCGAGTTGAAGATCGCCGAAGCCGTGCCGCGCTCCGAGCCCGGGAACCAGGCCGCGACGATGCGGGCGTTGGCGGGGAACGACGGCGATTCACCCAAGCCGACCGCGAAGCGCATGGCGAACAGCACGCTGGCCGCCATCAGGCCCGTGAAGAAGCCGGCAAAGCCCTGCAGCGCCGTGAACAGCGACCAGACCACCAGCGAGATGACGTAGATCTTCTTGGAGCCGAACTTGTCGAGCAGCGCCCCGCCGGGGATCTGCCCCAGGACATAGGCCCAGGCGAAGGCCGACAGGATGTAGCCCATCGCCACCGGGTCCAGGCCCAGCTCCTTCGACGCCGACTGGCCGGCGATAGAGAAGGTCGCGCGGTCGGCGTAGTTGATGGTGGTGATGATGAAGAGCACCGTGATGATCAGCCAACGCACGCGCGTCCGCTTGGCGGCTTCGGTCATCCTTGGTCCCTTCCCTCATGAAACCGATCTGACGTCGGTGTGGGTGAAGCGACGCTAGAGGCGCCCGTCCACCAGGTCTAAGTCAATTCGCCTATCGACCGATCTAAGCCGGACATGGATCGAACCCCGTTCGACATCGAACACACGCCGAGTTTGGGCGTCATTCGTTCTGTTTTCCCGGAAAACGCTCCGCAATCGGTTGTAGAGGGTGAAACTCGCGTCGATCCGTGCCGAACGCGCATAGGTTCATACCTGATTGGGATTGGCCCTCGACGAAAATCCACTCCTATCCTCAAGCCAACCAAGAAGGCGGCTTGATCGTCTTCGGCATGAAAGAGAGATCCGCGAAACGCGGGCACTGGGAGGGACCATGTCGACCAACCACAAGAGCACCATGCGCGCCGCCTTGGCGCTGAGCGCCTCGGCCCTGGCCCTGAGCGTGGCGAGCGCCGCCTTCGCGCAGGAAGCGCCCACGCCGGCCCAACCGGCCAGCGACGAAGTCGACGCCGTCATCGTCACCGGCTTCCGCGCCAGCCTGCAGAGCGCGATCAACATCAAGCGCAGCTCGAGCGGCGTCGTCGACGCCATCAAGGCCGAGGACATCGCCCAGTTCCCCGACCTGAACCTGGCGGAATCGCTGCAGCGCATCCCGGGCGTGTCCATCTCGCGCATCAACGGCGAAGGCCGCCAGATCACAGTGCGGGGCCTGGGCTCGGAATACACCCGCGTCCGCATCAATGGCATGGAGGCCATCTCCACCACCGGCGGCACGGCCAACAGCGGCGGCACCAACCGCGGTCGCGGCTTCGACTTCAACGTCTTCGCCTCGGACCTCTTCAACAGCATCGCCGTGCGCAAGACCGCCTCGGCCGATGTCGAGGAAGGTTCGCTGGGCGCCACGGTCGACCTGAACACCTCGCGCGCCTTCGACAGCCGCAAGCCCCAGCTCGTGCTGTCGGCCGGCGCCAGCTACAACGACCTCGCCAAGAAGACGACGCCGCGGTTCTCGGCCTTGGCCAGCCGCACCTTCTTCGACGGCAAGCTGGGCGTCCTGCTCTCGGCCGCCTACGAAGAGCGCCACCTGAAGGAAGAAGGCGCCAACATCACCCGTTGGGCCGTCGGCGGCAGCAACGGCGGCTTCAACGCCGCCTCGACCGTGCCGGGCTACACGATCGCCCAGATCAACAACACCAACACCACCACGGGGATCTTCGCCCCGCGGATCCCGGCCTATGTCAGCTACGACATCAAGAACAAGCGCACGGGCCTGGCCGGCTCGATCCAGTTCAAGCCGGACTCCAATACCGAGATCAATCTGGACATGCTGTACGCCTATCTGGCGGGCGTGCGGAAGGAAGCCCAGCTGCAGGCCATCGGCCTGTCGCGCGCCACGACCGGCAAGCCGGAAACGATCATCCGCGATGGCGTCGTGGTCGGCAGCGATCTGGTCCAAGCCCGCATGGACAATGTCGATCTGCGCACCCAGTCGGCCTATGACGAGCTGAACACCGAGTTCAAGCAGACCACCCTGTCGGCCAAGCACAATTTCGGCGACCGCTTCGTGCTCGGCGGCATCATGGGCTTTGCGGACTCGACCTTCACCCAGCCGGTCTCGACGATCGTCACCTTCGACCGGGCCAACAGCCAGGGCTACGCCTACGACTTCCGCACCAGCCGCGCCCCAGGCATCACGCTGGGCTTCGACCCGACCAATCCGGCCAACTGGTCGGCGATCAACGGCACCTCGGAAGTCCGCATCCGCCCAACCTTCGTCGAGAACCAGTTCTCAACCGCCAAGGTCTATGGCGAGTGGGAAGCCAACGAGAACCTGAAGATCAAGGCCGGCGTCGACTGGCGCAAGTTCGAGTACGACAGCTATGGCCTGTATCGCACCAGCGAGACCGTCAGCCAGACCCTGACCCCCGACCAACTGGCCTCGGTCTCCAAGGTGTTCAGCGGCTTCGGCAAGGGCCTGGGCATGCCGGCCGGCAACGCCACCGCCTGGCTGGTGCCCGATATCGACAAGTACGCCGCCCTGCTGAACATCTACAGCAACACGGGCATCTACGCCCTGACCGGCACCAACAACACCTCGGCCCGCGGCCAGTACGGCGCGGTCGAAGAGCGTGACACCGGCGGCTACGTTCAGGCCGAGTTCCGCTTCAACGCCCTGGGCCTGCCCTTCCGCCGCGCCGCCCGCGTGCCCCGCGTCCCCACCCACCACCCGTCGGCCGGCTATGCCGCGGTCGGCGGCAGCGTCCAGCGCGTCGAGGTCAAGCGCGACTACGACCTGACCCTGCCCTCGTTCAACCTGGCGGCCGACGTCACCGACACCTTCGTGGCCCGCTTCAGCGCCGCCAAGACGATCGCCCGTCCGGGCATCGGCTCGCTGTCGCCCGGCGGCGACGTCGCGGTGCAAGGCGCCAACCGCAGCTTCAGCTCGGGCAACCCGTACCTGAACCCGACCCAGTCCAAGAATCTGGACGTCTCGCTGGAATGGTACCCGTCCTCGGGCACGATGTTCGCCGCCGGCTTCTTCTACAAGAAGATCGACACCTTCGTGGCCACCCAGAGCGAGCAGCGCGTCTACAACACCCTGGGCCTGCCGGACTCGCTGATCGCCGGCACCTCGGCCACGCCGGACATGCTGTTCCAGGTCTCCAAGCCCATCAACACCAAGGGCGGGGACCTGAAGGGCTTCGAGCTGAACGTCCAGCAGCCTCTCACCTTCCTGCCGGGCTGGATGCGCCACTTCGGCGTGATCGCCAACTACACCTACGTCGCCTCCAAGATCGAGTATCCGACCTCGTCGACGGCCGGCGCGCCGGTGGTGATCAACGACCTGATCGGCCTGTCGAAGAACGCCGCCAACGCGACGCTCTACTACGAAACCGACAAGTGGAGCGTCCGCGGCTCGCTGGCCTATCGCGCCGGCTACCTGACCCAGGTCCCGGGCAGCGACGGCAACACCGTCCAGGGCACCAACGAGACCCTCAACGTCGACATGCAGGCCAGCTGGAACATCCGCGAGAACCTGAAGCTGTCGCTGGAAGGCGTGAACCTGACCGACGAGTTCAACGACCAGTACGTCAGCGATAGCAACCGTCTGAACGTCTACACCCACAGCGGCCGTCAGTTCATCGTGGGCCTGCGCTACAACTTCTAGGCGTCCTTCCTTCTTCCCCCGCCTAGTACTCCGGCGCCGCTCCCGCCTCCCGGGGAGCGGCGCTTTTTCTTTCGACGGAGCCGCGCTTGCCAATCGGGGCGGCAGTGCGTTAGCGCAGAGCCATGCCGCTCTTTTCGGACATCTGGCGCGTCGGCGTCATCGAAAGCCCTATCCAGGACGTCGCCGCTGCTGGGGGTCTGCATGCCGCCCCGGTGCGCTGGCTAGCCGAGGAGCCGTCCTACGCCTTCCTGGCCGATCCGTTCGGCCTTTGGCGCGACGGTCGGCTGCACCTGTTCGCCGAAGCCTACGACTACCGCACGCGTCACGGGATCATCGACCACCTGGAGCTGGACGCCGACTACCAGGCGGTCCGCCGCAGCACGGTGATCCGCGAGCCGTGGCACCTCTCCTACCCCGTGGTGTTCGAGGCCGAGGGCGAGACCTGGATGACGCCGGAGGCGTTCCGGTCCGGGACCTTCACGCTCTATCGCGCCAAGCGCTTCCCGGACGTCTGGGAGCCGGTCACGAAGATCGCCTTCGACACCCCAGCCATCGACCCGACCTTCTTCC
>JAEXJH010000459.1 GCA_023445955.1 Pseudomonadota bacterium | reverse complement strand
CCTGGAGACCTTGGCTTCCGGCTCGATGCTCGTCCTGGCGCTGTGCGCGGGCGCGGCCCGCGCCGCCGAAACCCCGGCTGGCCAGCAGGAAAGGGAAGTGGATGCGGTGGTCATCACCGCGCTGAAGGGCCACGCGGCCAATGTCGCGCCGGTCTCGGCCTCGCTGACGGCGACCGAGCCTCAAGCGGTGATCACCCGCAAGTTCATCGAGGAAAGCGCCCCGCGCGTCGGCGACTACACCACCACCGCCATCCTCGCGCCGTCGATGGCCACCACGCCGAACCCGAACGGCTCGGGCGCGACGGACGGCGCCAAGATCACCATGCGCGGCTTCCAGGACGGCGAGTTCAACGTCACCTATGACGGCATCGCTTGGGGCGACACCAACGGCCCGAGCCACCACTCGAACTCGTTCTTCCCGTCCTCGACCATCGGCGGCGTCGTGATCGACCGTGGCCCCGGCCAGGCGACGGATCTGGGCCAGGCCAATTTCGGCGGCTCGGTGAACCTGTTCTCGCTGCCGTTCGAGGAGCGCATGTCGGCCCGTCAGACCCTCACGCTGGGCAGCTTCGGCACGCAGCAGGCGGTGACGACCCTGGCCACCGGCCCGGTCGAGCGCCTGCACGGCCTCAACGCCACCCTGAACTTCATGGAATACAAGACCGACGGCTACCTGACCAACAGCGGCAGCGACGGCTACAACCAGTTCATCAAGGTCGGCGTGCCGCTGGGCGAGAAGTGGAACCTGACGGCCCTCTACACCCACAACTACAACACCTACTACCAGGGCGACGCCAGCAGCGCCGCTACGGTCGCCCAGACCGAGCTCTACGGCAAACGCTTCGCCCTGAGCAACGACCCGACCCTGCAGACCTACAAGGGCTACAACTTCACCCGCAAGTCGACGGAGTTCGGCTATCTGCGCTTGGAAGGCGAACTGGCCGAGGGCCTGCGCGTCCAGAACACCGCCTATGAGTACTGGTACTCGAACAAGACCCTCTCGGCCGCCAACAACGGCGCGGACGCCTCGCTCGGCGCGACGGCCCTGGCCGCGGCCAACAAGGTGATCCTGACGCCGGCGGCGGCCTATCCGGCCGGCGGCGCCGGCTACGCCTCCGGCCTGAAGGTCAACGGCCTGCCGGGCTACTGGAAGCGCAACAAGTACCGCGTGCGCGGCGACGTCCTGAAGTTCGACAAGGAGTTCGAGGGCGTCGGCAAGCTGACGGTCGGCGCGATGTACGAACTGGCCAAGACCGGTCGTGCGCGTTTCGACGTCGATCTGCTGACCCAGGCTCCCGACTATCGGGAAAAGGCGGCCGTCATCGCCGGCCAGAGCGCCTGCGGCGACTGGGGCAAGCAGGTTGCGCCGGGCAAGACCTGGGACGGCGCCTGCCAGGTCCCGCTGAACATCGCCTACAACGAATATTCCGGCTGGCATCAGTACCAGCCCTTCGCTCAGTTCGAGTGGAAGCCGAACGACAAGCTGACCGTCACGCCCGGGATCAAGTACGTGCACTTCGATCTCTACGTCCGCGCCCCGGCCGTGGCGGTGAAGAACTCGATCCAGCCGATGGACGTCTCGGGCGTCTACACCAAGACCCTGCCGTTCCTGACCGCCAACTACCGGATCGCCTCGAACTGGTCCGTCTACGGTCAATACGCCCAGGGCTTCCTGGTGCCCGACATCAGCTCGTTCTACGTCAACAAGCCCAGCAACAACCGCGTTCAGCCGCAGCTGTCGACCAACTACCAGATCGGCACGGTGTTCAACTCGGGCAGGCTGACCATCGACGCCGACGCCTACTGGATCGACTTCCAGCACAAGATCCAGACCGACACCGACCTGGCGACCGGCGAGACCTTCCAGACCAACTTCGGCGGCGCGACCTACAAGGGGATCGAGCTGCAGGCGACCTACGTGCTGCCCTACGGCTTCAGCGTGTTCGCCAACGGCACGGTCAACCAGGCCACGGGCAAGGACGACCCGTACAACGCCGGCTACAACGGCCACCAGCTGGCCAAGGCCCCGCGCGGCACCGCCGCGGCCGGCATTCGTTCGGAGCGTCATGACCTCTTCACCTCGGACGACAGCCTGATCGTCACCCTCAACGACAAGTTCATCGGCACCCAGTACGCCGTCGCCGCCTCGGGCGCCGCCGGACCGACCGGCCGGATCAAGGCCTTCAGCCAGGCCGACCTGTCGGCCACCTACCACCTTGGCCATTTCAGCCTGCAGGGCCAGCTGCTGAACCTGTTCGACACCCAGGACATCACCTCGTCCAAGGGCAAGGCGTTGATCGCCGGCACGAACATGCTGGCCGAGACCTCGGCCCAGGGCGGGGCGGCCAACACCTTCACCTACCAAGTGGGCCGTAGCTACCAGGTCACCCTCAAGGCCGCGTTCTAGGCCGCTTACCGGACAAGGAATTCCGTATGTTCCGTCACTTCCTGATCAGCGCGGCGATCATCGCCGCGCCCCTTTCGGCCCTGGCCCAGACGGCGCCGGCCGAACCGGCCCACAAGCCGCCGAAGGTCCTGCAACTGCTGGTCCCGGCCGATGTCGAGCCGACCCGCCTGCTGCCGCCGCCGCCCGTCGAGGGCTCGGCGCTGGAAAAGGCCGATCTGGCCGATGTGCGCCGCGCCATCGCCGACGCCTCGCCCGAACGTCGCGCCCAGGCCAAGTGGGACGACGACCATGAGGACCCCTCGATGTACGTTCCGACGCTGGGCGAGGGTTTCGACATGGCCAAACTGCCGGCCACGCGCGAGGTGCTGGCCATCGTCCAGAACGACGCCTCGGTCGCCGCCGGCGGCGCCAAGAAGCTGTTCCAGCGCAAGCGTCCCTGGGCGGTCGATCCGTCGATCCAGACCTGCGATCCCAACGACAAGCCGCTGACCTCGTACCCCAGCGGCCATTCGACCCTGGGCTACTCGCTGGGCATGACCCTGGCCGTGTTGATCCCCGAGAAGGCCCAGGCGCTGATGACGCGCGCCCAGGACTATGCCTACAGTCGAGTGGTCTGCGGGTCGCACTACGTCACCGACACCCGCGCCAGCCAGGCGCTGTCGGCGGCGTTCGTCACGGCCTTGCTCAAGACGCCCGCGTTCCAGGCCAAGCTGGCGACCGCCCACGCCGAGCTGAAGACGGCCGGCCTGGCGCAGTAGGGGCAGGCAAATCGATGAGGTCGACGGCGCGGGGCGTCGTCGATCTTCGTCTGGCTCAGACATGTCCGGCTCGGACATCCGCACAAGGAAATCCCGCATGAAGATCGCTTCCCTGGCCCTGGCGGCCGGTCTGGTCCTGGCCTGTGGCGCGGCGCACGCCGCCAGCCCGCCGCTGAAGATCACCCAGCGCATCGCCGGACCCGACGGCCCTTGGGACTACGCCAATGTCGATCCCGTCCATCGCCGCCTTTATCTGGCCCATGGGACGGCGATCACCGCGCTCGACCTCGATACCGGCAAGGTGACGCCCAGCCTGCTTCCGGCTCAGCGAGCGCATATCGCCCTGCCGCTGCCGGGTGGGAACGAGATCCTGGTCACCAATGGCGGCAATGACACCGCGGTGCTGGCCGACGCCATGACGGGCGCCGTGCGCGCCACCGTCCCGACCGGCAAGAGCCCCGACGCGGCCCTGGTCGAACCGACCACCGGCCTGGCGTTCGTCATGAACGGCCACGGCGAGAGCATCACCCTGATCGACCTGAAGGCCGGCAAGGCCGTGGGGACCATTCCGGTCGCCGGGACGCTGGAATACGGCGCGGTCGACGGTCAGGGCCGCGTCTTCGTCAATATCGAGGACAAGGGCGAGATCGTCGTGATCGACGCAGCCCAACGCAAGGTCGTCGACCACTGGGCGATGGCGGGCTGCGAGGAGCCCAGCGGCCTGGCCTATGCGGCGAAGGCCAAGGTGCTGATCTCGGCCTGCGCCAACGGCATGGCCAAGGTGGTGTCGACCGTGGACGGCAAGGTCGTCTCCACGCTGAAGATCGGCCCCAAGCCCGACGCGGCCTTCTACGACGCCGCCAAGGGTCTGGCCTATATCCCCAGCGGCGGCGACGGCAGCCTGTCGGTGATCGCCGTGCGCGGTCCCAAGGACGTGGCGGTGGTCGGCAAGATCATGACCCAGCCCGGTTCGAGGACCGGCGCCGTCGATCCGACCTCGGGCAAGGTCTATCTGCCCTCGGCCAAGTACGAAGCGCCCGCCAAGGCCGGAGGCCGTCCCGCCCAGACGCCTGGGACGTTCGCCGTTCTGGTGCTGGACCGCTAGACGTTCGCCAGATCCCCCGTCGGCGCCGCGGAGGCGAGCGCCGGTGGGGGAAACAGCAGATTGACCACCAGGCCTGGCCCGGCGTCGTCCAAGGTCACCTGAGCGCCGCTGCGCCGGGCGATGGCGGCCACGATCGACAGGCCCAGACCCGAGCCTTGTGTGGTTCGGCTCGCCTCCAGCCGGAAGAAGGGCCTCAACGCCGCCTCGCGAGCCTCGTGCGGCACGCCAGGGCCGTCGTCGCGGACGCTGAGCAGGGCGCCGCCGGCGGTCGTCGGGATAGTCTCGATCTCGATCGCGGATCCTGGCGGCGTGTGCCGCAGGGCGTTTTCCAGGAGGTTGGCGCAGACCTGAGCGATCAGGGCGGCGTCGGCTGCGGCCTGGGCTGGTGCGCAGGCGATGGTGAGCCGCCGGCCGCTGGCCTCGATGTCGGGACGGAAGGCCTCGGCCACGTGTGCGGCCGTCTCCGCCAGATCGATGGTCGGATCGGGCTGGTTCTGCCGGCTGATCTCGGACAGCTGCAGCAGGGCGTCGAAGGTGCGCAGGATCTCGGCGACGTCGTCGTCCAGGCGCGCCACGGCGTTGGCGTGCGCCGAGCCGCTGACCATGGTCGCCTGCAGCCGCTCGATCTTGTGGCGAAGGCGGGTGAGGGGCGTCCTCATGTCGTGGGCGATGTCGGTCGTCACTTGGCGCAGCTGGTCGATCAGGGCCTCGATGCGGTCCAGCATGGCGTTGAAGGCCAGGGCCAGGTCGTCCAGGTCGTCGCCCGCCCGGACCACGCGAACGGGCGTGCGCACATCCAGTCGGCCGGCCGAGACCAGCCTCGCCGAGCGCGCCACCTGGCCGATGCGGCGCCAGGCGCGGACGTTGAAGGCGAACGAGGCGGCCAGGCAGAAGGCCGCGCCCAGCGCGCCGCACAGGAACAATACGCGCCCGACGGCCTGCATCTGGCCCGCGGCGATCGACAGGTCCTGACCGACCGACAGGTGCGAGCCGTCGGCCAGCCGCTCGGTGAACACCAGGAAGCGGTGCTTGGAGACGTCCGTGCGAGACGGCACCCCATCCATCTCGGTCCACCCCATGCCGGACGGAGGCGGCAGTCGCCCGGCCTCGAGCGTCCCGTCGGCCTTGGTCAGGCGGTAGTCGAAACCGCGCCACAGGCGGGTGCGCTTGGCCACGGTATAGGGCAGGTGATCGCGCCCCTTCTGGACGACCTCGTCGCGTAGCGAGACGATCTCGCCCCGCACGTGCTCGCTCATTACCGTGCGCTCCAGCCGGCCGATCGCCGCCTGGGCCAGGTAACCGGCCAGGGCGAAGGCCATGACCACGATGACCACCTGGATCAGGGCCAGGCGCATGCCGGTGCTGCGGCTCAGCGCCGTCAGGCCGCCCCACGCCGGACTTGGGTCGGCTTCATCCATCCTCATGACGCGACCGGCCTCATGACGCGACCGGACCGATCACATAGCCTTCGCCCCGCACCGTGACGATCACCGAGGCGAAGCCGGGTCTGTCGACCTTGGTCCGCAGGCGGCTCAGATGGGTCTCGACGATGTTGGTGCGCGGATCGAAGTGGAAGCCCCAGACCTTTTCCAGCAGCATTGCGCGGGTCACGACCTGGCCGGCGTGCAGCATCAGGTACTCCAGCAGCTTGTACTCCAGCGGCAGCAGGTTGATCGCCAGATCGCCCCGCGCGGCCGAACGTTCCAGGCGGTTCAAGGTCAGGTCGCCGCAATACAGCACGGTGCGCTCGCGCAAGGGCAGCGACGATCGGCGGGCCAGGGCCGCGACGCGGGCGTTCAGCTCGGCGAACGAGAATGGCTTGACCAGATAGTCGTCGCCGCCGGCCTGCAGGCCTTCGACCCGATCGCCGACAGAGCCCATGGCGGTGACGAACAGGATCGGGGTCTCGACACCGGCCGAGCGCAGCTGCGTGACCGCGGACAGACCGTCCAGCACGGGGATCATGCGGTCGACGATCAGCACGTCGTACCCGCCATCCCGGGCCAGGGTCACTCCCGATAGGCCGTCATTGGCCAGGTCGACGCGGCAGCCGAACGCTTCCAGCGCCTGGCGCATATGGTCGGCGGTCTCGCGCTCGTCCTCGACGACCAGGACCTTGACGCCGGGCGTGGCGACGGGGGCGGCTTCGGACATGGGGCCTCGGGCGGTCAGGACGCGGCTGGTGGACCGTTCCAGTAGACCTTGGAAGCGTCATGTCGACGGTGGGGCGGTCACATTGGGAATTTGTATAGAAGCGGAAAACTTTTCGTCGCGACCCATGGCGCCTAGCGACGCGCGCCGGGCGGGATATGCAAGAGCGCCGGCGTGGCCGCGTTGTAGGCCGCCACCTTGTCCAGGTCCCTGACCAGCGCCCGGTGGCCTTCCCAAACCATGTGCAGAGCGACGTAGAGCACGATCGCCAGGCCGACATAGCCGATCCAGCGATAGCGATGCAGCAGGCGGGCGATCCAGGTCGCCGCGACGCCCATCAGCAGGATCGACAGCAGCAGGCCCGCCACCAGCACGGACGGGTGCTCGCGCGCCGCGCCGGCGACGGCCAGCACGTTGTCGAGCGACATCGAAAGGTCGGCGACCAGGATCTGCAGGAAGGCCTGACGGAAGGTCTTGGTCGGCCTGGCGACGGGCTCGTTGTCCGCAGCGGCGTCGGCTTCGGCCGCCTGCACGCGCAACTCGCGCCACATCTTCCAGCAGACCCACAGCAGCAGCAGGCCGCCGGCCAGCAGCAGGCCCACAACGCCCAGCAGCCAGGTGGTGATCAGCGCAAAACCGATCCGCATGACCACGGCCGCCAGCAGGCCGTAGAAGATCACCTTGCCACGATCCCGCGCCGGCAGGCCGGCGGCGACCAGGCCGACGGCGACGGCGTTGTCGCCGGCCAGGACCAGATCGATCATCAGCACCTGAAGGAAGGCGGTCAGGGTTGCGGTCGAGACGCCGCCGAGGAAAGCCAGATCATGCATGTCGGCTCGTTACCAAGCCTGGCTGACACCAGCCTGTCATCGCGTCAGCGCGGCGCGGTTTCCGGCGGATCGATCGCCCGTGTCCATTCCTCGATGAAGCGGCTGCGCCGGGCCTGATCGTCCAGGCCCAGCAGCACTGGCCCGACCGCGACCGGGCTGATCAGACGCGGGGAGGCGCCTTGCGTGGTTTCCAGGCTTTCCAGGGGCGATAGCTGCACGGCCGCCATCCGCTGGCCGCGCGCCGAGGCCAGATAGGCCACGAAGGCGACCGCCTCGCGACGGTTGGGGGCTTCGCGGGTGACCATCACCGAGCGGGTCTGCATCGCCTGGTAGTCCAACGGGACGACGACGCCCAGGTCGGGATTCTTGCGCAGGCCCGCGAAGGCGTAGGACTTCTGGACGTTGTAGGCGAGCAGGATCTGGCGCCGGGCGACGGCGTCCACCATTTCGTTCGAGCAGCAGTAGACCTGGATACGGGCGCGGCCGAAACTCTCGATCAGCCGCCCATAGGTCGCCGGCTGCCGAGCGTCGGACGAGGCGTAGACATAGCCCGAACCGGCCTGCCGGATATCGTAGGTGCCGATGCGGCCGCGCCAGAACTCGGTATCGCCGCGCAGGGCCTCGATCAGCTGGAGATGGTCGCGCGGCACGCGGTCGGCGGCGATCAGGCGCTTGTTGTAGACGAAGACGCCGGGTTCCAGGCTGAAGGCCACGACGTTGCGTCGCCATTGCGCCCAACTGGGTACGCCGCGCGTAACGTTGGCCGGCAGGGTTGTGGCGCATCCGTCGTTGGCCAGGCGCACCAGGTGATCGGTGGCGACGGTCAGATAGAGATCGGCGCTGGGCGAGTGCGTCTGGCACAGGGCCGAGGCGTGCGCGAACAGCGCGCTGCTGAGCAGGTCGACATAGCGCACCGCCAGCCCTGGATTGGCCTGCTGGAAGTCGGTGATGAATGCGCGGCTGAAGCTGACATCGGTCGCCGCCTCGATGGTCATGACGCGGGTCGACGCGCCGCCGACGGCCGGGAACATCGTCACGGTGGCGCCCGGCGGCGCTGTGTAGGGCGGCGTCTGCGGGGCGGGGCGGGGCGACAGGGCGAGGATGGTCGCCGCAAGAGTCGCGATCAGGGCGACCGCCACGGCGAGGCCGATGACAGGACGGGTCCTCATGACGGATCGCTCGCGATGGGCAGGTCCATCTCCACTTCGAAGCCTCGCGGCGCCCGCTGGTGAAAGCGGATGGTCCCGTTGTGCGAGCGGACCGCCTCGCGCGCGATCGACAGGCCCAGGCCCGCGCTGTCGGCGCGACCGCCGGCCTGGCGCGAGGCGAAGGGCTGGAAGACCGCATCCCACTCCGCTTCGGGAATACCGGGGCCGTCATCGAAGATGGTGAGCCGGCAGCGATCCTCGCGCTCTTCCAGGCGTAGTTCCAAGACCGTGTCGGCCCCGTGTAGCGCAGCGTTGTGGACCAGGTTCGTCAGGCCTTCCTTCAAGATGATGGGGTCGCCGATCAGCCAGATGGGACCTTCGGGGGCATGGAACGACACCGTCAGGTCGCGGCCGAGGGACAGCGGCACGCCGTCCTCCAGCGCGCGCCGCGCCAGCGGGACAGCGTCGAACCGTTCGCGCGGCGCCATGTCCCGGCGATACGAGATCATGGCGTGCCCCAGCAGCTGATGGGTGAACCGTCCCAGCTCGGCCACCCGATCCCGGATGCGATGGATGCGGGCCTTGTGCGCGCCGGTCTTGTCGTCGTGCTCGAGCACTTCGAGCTGGGCGGCGACGGCGGCTAGCGGCGTGCGGATCTGGTGGGCGGCGACGGCGGCGAACTTCTGCAGGCGGTCCATGCGGTCGGCCAGGCGCGCCATGGACTGGTTGATGGCGTCGATCAGGGCGCGGGTCTCGCGCGGGCTGTCGACGGCCAGTGGGGTGACGTCATGCGGCTCGCGCGCCTCCAGCGCCGCCTCGATGCGGCTGAGCGGCGCCAGCGCTCTCCGGGCGGCCGAGAGCGAGACCAGGAAGCCCAGCACGCTGACCGCCAGGATCAGCGACGACATCCGCGCCATCAGCTTCAGCGACAGGGCGCGGCGGGCCTGGCGCGACTGGCTGATCGTCACCACCGCCCAGCCCCGAACCTCGGGCGCGGAGACGTAGCGGGCCAGGCTCACCGACCGCACGGGGACGCCCAGGAACCGGTCGTCGGTCAGGCGCGGCAGCTCCGAGAACCGCCGCGAGGAAGCCTGGCGCAGGCCCGGATAGCCAGTCAGCAGCGCGCCGTTCGGCCCGCGCACGGCGTAGAAGACGCGGTCGTCCTTCGACAGCGCCAGCGTCTCGAACGCCGCATCGGGCGGCGAGACGACGATGACGCCGTTCTCGACACTGAGGGTCTCGGCGATCTGTACGGCGGCGCTGATCAGCAGCTGGTCGTAAGCCCCGTTGGCCGCGTCGTTGGAGAAATACCACGCCCCGCCGAAGGCGATCGCCGAGCCGCCGGCGAAGACCATGGCGAGCAGCACGCGCAACTGATCGAAGACGGAGTCGCGCCAAAGCCCCACTCGTCCGCGATCCAGCCAATCGCGCCAGGAGGGCGGGGACCGAGTCATCCCGGCAATTCAGACGCAAGGCGGCGGCCACGGCAAGCGATCGGTCGCCGACAGCTACATGACAGGTTGGAACGATAGCTATCAACAAAAGGCCGGGCGTCTCGCGGTGACATCGCGACGAAACAAGGCCGTCGGAGGAATCGGGACGGCGCGCGCGCCGGCTCCAGATCGGGCGTTACAGACTATGCTTTCCACGTTCGGCTTCGCGATGGTCGCGATCTTCATGACCCTGATCAGCACTCGGCGCCTGTCGGCGCTGGCGGCGCTGATCCTCGTGCCGACCGTCGTGGCCCTGGTCGCTGGCTTCGGGGCGCACCTGGGACCGATGATGCTGACCGGGATCAAGGACCTGGCGCCGACCGCGGTCATGCTGCTGTTCGCCATCCTCTATTTCGGTGTGATGATCGACGCGGGCCTGTTCGAGCCGCTGGTCAAGGTGATCGTCCGGGCCACGGCTGGCGACCCGGTGCGCACGCTGCTGGGCACGGTCGCCCTGGCCCTGGTGGTCGGCCTCGATGGCGACGGCTCGACGACCTACATGATCACCATCGTCGCCATGCTGCCGCTGTATCGTCGGCTGAAGCTGGACGTGCGCATGCTGGCCTGCCTGGCGATCATGGCCTCGGGGGTAAGCAACATGCTGCCGTGGGGCGGCCCCACCGCGCGCGCCGCCTCGGTCCTGCACCTGGATCCCGCCGCCCTGTTCCTGTCGCTGCTGCCGGCCATCCTGGTCACCGCCGGCTATGTCTTCCTGGTCGCCTGGTGGATGGGGCGGAAGGAGCGGGCGCGGATCGCCGGGATCGCCCCGCTGGACGAACCGCCGCTGCTGGTCGACAGCGAAGAGGCGCTGCTGCCCGAGGGCGGGTCTAGCGCCAAGCGGCCCAAGCTGATCCTGTTCAACCTGGCCCTGACCCTGGCGCTGCTGGCGGGGCTGGTGCTGAGCATCATGCCGCTGCCGGTGATGTTCATGCTGGCCTTCGCCGTGGCGATGGTCGTCAACTATCCCAAGCTGGAGGACCAGCGCGAACGGCTCTATGCCCATGCCGGCAACGCTCTGTCGGTAGGCGGCCTGGTGTTCGCCGCGGGCCTGTTCACCGGCATCCTGGGCGGAACCGGCATGGTCGACGCCATGGCCCGTTCGGTGATCCACGTGATCCCGCCCGAGGCCGGGCCGTACATGGCTCCGATCACCGCGCTGCTCAGCGTGCCGTTCACCTTCCTGATCTCGAACGACGCCTTCTACTTCGGCATGCTGCCGATCCTGGCCCAGGCCGGCGCGGCCTATGGCGTCACGCCCGAGCAGATGGCGCGCGCGTCGCTGATCGGGCAGCAGGTCCATCTGCTGAGCCCGCTGGTGCCGTCGACCTATCTGCTGGTGTCCATGGTCGGCATCGAGCTGGCCGAGCACCAGCGCTATACGATCCGCTGGGCCCTGGGGGCGGCGCTGGTGCTGCTGGTCTCGGCCCTGGCGATCGGCGCGTTCCCGCTGGCCAAGTTCTAAAGGAGAGTGCTCAGCCCGCCGCGCGCAGCGTGGACGCCTCGCCCGCCGACGGCTCGGCTTCGATGCGGTAGCCGACTCCGCGATAGGTGCGGATCGCGGCTCCGGAGCCAGCCAATTTGGGACGCAGTCGGGCGATGATCACCTCGATCGCGTTCTCGTTCGGCTCGGCGGTGTGGTCGAACATCTGCTCCAGCAGGGCGACCTTGCTGGTCACGCGGCTCTGGCTGGCCAGCAGCACCTCCAGCAGCGAAATCTCGCGCCGGGTCAGCCAGACGGCGTCGCCGTTGACCGAGACCATCCGGGCGGTGCGGTCAAATCGCAGACCGGCGCAGACCAGCTCGGTGCTCTTGCCGCCGCTGCGTCGCCGCAGCAGCGAGCGCACGCGGGCTTCCAGCTCGCGGAAGTCGAACGGCTTGACCAGATAGTCATCGGCGCCGAGGTCCAGCACGCCGACGCGGTCCTCGACGGCGTCGCGGGCGGTGATGACCAGGACGCTGGCGCCGTCGCCCCGCGCCCGCAGGCGCTTGAGCACCACCGCGCCGTCCAGTTCGGGCAGGGTCAGGTCCAGCACGGTCAGCTCATAGGGCGTGTCCTGCAGCAGCTCGTCGGCCGACTGCCCATCCCGCGCCCAGTCGACCGCGTGCCCCATCCGCTCGAGGCAGATGGCGATGGCTTCGCCAAGATCGACCGTATCTTCGACCAGAAGGACGCGCATGTTTCCTCACTCGCGGCGGGCTTTTCTGCGGAAGCTTTCGCCTGATGTATCTTCAAGACTACGCTATCGCTCAGGGAAGCTGTCTAGCCCCCGCGATGTAATTTAGTGAGCTTTCTCTGTAACTTAAGAACGCGTCGCGATTGCTTTTACGCGGGTTGGTCTAGCCGGGCGACGACCGCGGCGGCGAAGCCGGCGGTGGTTCCATGTCCTCCGACGTCCGCCGTGCGGGCGGCGGGATCGGCCAGGGCCTGTTCGACCGCGGCGGCGATGCGGCGCGCCGCCTCTCGAAGCTCGCCCCGGCGGTCGCGCCGCCGGCGCCAGTCCAGCAGCATGGCGGCCGACAGGATCAGGGAGGTCGGATTGGCCTTGCCGGTTCCGGCGATGTCAGGGGCCGAGCCGTGCTGGGCCTGGGCGACGCAGATGTCGTCGCCGATGTTGAGCGAACCGCCCAACCCCAGCCCGCCTGAGAGCTCGGAGGCCTCGTCCGACAGGATGTCGCCGAACATGTTGGTGGTGACGATGACGTCGAAACGGGCGGGATCGCGGATCAGCAGCGCCGCGGCGGCGTCGACGATCACCTCGTCCAGGACGACGTCCGGGTAGCCGACGGCGACCGCGCGCACCTCGCGCAGGAAGAGGCCGTCGGTCATCTTCAGGACATTGGCCTTGTGAACCGCCGTGACGCGCCGTCGCCGGCCTTGAGCCAGTGCGAAGGCGGCGTGGGCGACTCTACGGCAGGCGCTGGCGGTGATCTTGCGCACGGACAGCGCCGTGTCCGGATCGGTCATGAATTCGGGCAGGCCGGCATGCATGTTGCGATCGGCGTAAAAGCCCTCGGTGGCTTCCCGCACGATAATCAGGTCCATCGGCTTGTGCGCAGTCGGCAGGCCTGGCGGCGTGCGGCAGGGGCGGACATTGGCGCCCAGCACGAACTTGGTGCGCAGAACGGCCGATGGATTGAGCCCGCCCTGGTCGACCGGCGGATACTCGTAGGTGGACACCGGACCCAAGATCACCCCGTCGACCTGCGGGACGCGCGCCAGCACCGTGGTGGGGAGGGTGGAGCCTTGCGCCGCCAGACTCGAGAGGCCGATGTCCGCGACCTCGATCTGCAGCCCCAGGGACAGGCTGCGATCGACGGCCGACAGGACTTCAAGCGTGGCGAAGGTGATCTCGGGCCCGATGCCGTCGCCAGGGAGAACAAGCAGCTTCATTCGTAACTCCCTGGCGACGAGACCGGTTCTGGGAAGGCTAGAACCGGGCCTTGGCGCCGACGAAGAACGTCCGACCGATGATGTCGTACGTCGCCGAGTCGGTGGTCAGCGGCTGGCCGCTCACGAACGGCGGACCCTTGTCGCCGATGTTGTTGAGGCCTGCCGAAACCTCGACCTTCTCGGTCAGCTTGTACGAGGCGTTGGCGTCGAAATAGCTGTAGGCCTTGACGCTGGGGGTGGTCGACTTGGGATTGGCCACCACGTCCTGGTGCTTCATCTTGTCGATGTAGCGCCAGGTGGCCGTGATGTTGAACGGCCCGACCGCATAGCCGAGCGAGGTGTTGGCCTTCCACTTCGGGTGCGAGATCTGCGGGCTGACCGACGAGTTGCCGGTGCTGCCGGCGTAGTCGAGGATCGGCGAGCCGGGCAGGGACGCGACCTTGAAGCTGCGCAGATAGGTCACCACGGAATTGATCCGCAGCGTACCGGCGCCGCTGGGCAGGCCCAGCGCGTCCAGACCAAAGCCCCAGTCGACCTGGGCGTCGATGCCGTCGGTCTTGTAGGTGGCGATGTTCAGCGCGCCTTCGCGGGCGAAGGCGATCGCGCCCGAGCGGGTGTCGCGGGTGAACTGCTGGCAGAAGACGTTGGTCGGCGAGTAGGTGGGGTTGCTGACGCCATCGCTGTTGAAGCAGCGCGGGATGATGGTGGTCAGGGCCAGGGTGCCGATCGCGTCGGTGATGCCGATCCGGTAGTAGTCGATCGACAGATTGAACCGCTGGAAGAACGGATTGTCGAACCGCGGGGAATAGACCGCGCCGAGGGTGTAGGTGTTGGCCTTTTCCGGCGTCAGGTTGGGGTTGCCGCCCGACGTGCCGAACGCGGTGTCGTTGCTGTAGATGAAGGTCGGATAGATCGCCGCCGGCACGCCCTGCGCCTGGCACAGCGCCTGGACCTGCGAGGCCGCGGCGCCGGCGCGGAACACGCTGCGGCTATCGCAGGGATCGCCTGCGCCGGGAGGCGCGCCGATGGCGTTGCTGCCGGTGATGGTGGGGGCGTAGAGCTCGCCCAGGCTGGGCGCCCGGATGGCCTTCTGATAACCGCCGCGCAGCAGCAGCGTCGAGAACGGCTTGTAGCTGAGGTCGCCCTTGTAGGCGATCGCCTTGCCGAAGCTGGTGTAGTGGGCATAGCGGTAGCCCAGGTCCAGCGTCATGCTCTCACCCAGCACCCAGTCGCGGAAGATCGGGATCGAGAGTTCGCCGAACGCTTCCTTGACGATCTGCTTGCCGCCCGTCGGCTGCGAGGAGTCGAACGAGGGCGTGTCGCCACGCACCAGCGCCGCGTCGGGCTGGTAGTCGAAGCTGTTGCTCTTGTAGTCCGCGCCCAGGGCGAAGCTGACGTCACCCCAGGGCAGGGCGAACAGCGGACCGCTGACCGAGCCCTCCACCACCTTTTGGGTGGTGTTGTTGAAGTTGTGGTTGTTGCGCACGGCGTAGGCGCGGCAGGCCGCGCTCAGCGCGTTCGAGCCGAACGGGTTGTAGGCGAAGCCGACGCAGTTGCCGGCGGGGCTGGTGAAGTTGGCGGTGCCGTCGACGATGGTCTGGAAGGCCGCCTTGCTGACGTCGTTGTACTGGACGTTGGTGTAGTCGGTGCGGCCCAGCGAGCCGTAGACGTCGAAGTTCAGCGCCGTGCCCGGGATCTTGCCGCGCAGGCCAGCCACGGTCTGGTAGACGTTGTACTCGAAGGTCTGGGTCCGGGCGCCGGCGAAGGCCAGCAGCTTGGTCAGGGCCAGGGGCGCGGTCGAGGCGGTCGGACGCGAGGCCAGCAGGCTCTGCAGGCCGGGGTTGCCGGTCACGAACGGGCTGTTCAGCGGCACGTAGAAGTACTTGCCCGGGCCCGACGAGCCGGCCGAGGTGTTGTCGCGGCCGCTGGAGTGCATGAAGTTGAACGTGCCGTAGGCGGTGATGTCGTCGGTCAGCCGGTAGTCCAGCTTGGCCATGGCGTTGTACTTCTTCAGCGGCACCTGCACCGAGAAGTAGTTGCCCAGCGCCACCGAGACCTGGCGGCAGCTGTTGGTGATGTCCAGGCCCAGCACGCCCTGGTTCAGGCCGCGGTAGTTCTGGACGCAGTTGCTGCCGGCCAGGGTGGTGAAGATCGTGCCGTCGGTGTTGACGCCGATCGCGCCGGTATAGGCGCCGCTGCCGCTGATCGGCGTCGTGCCGGGATAGGTGGCCAGCAGGGCGTTGACCGCCGCGATCGTTGGGGGCGAGCCGAACTGGCCGGCCTCGATGATGCCTTCCGGCGGACGGGCCAGCAGGCGGATGTTCTTGAAGAACGGGCGGCTGGAGCCGAACACCGCGGCGCGGTCGGCATATTCCAGGGCCAGCATGGCGCTGCCGCGCTCGTCGGCGAAGTCCGAACCAATCAAGGCGGTGACCTGGTTGGTCTTGCCGTCGCCGGCGGTGGTGCCGCCGTGGCGGGCCGAGATCTCGACGCCGTTGAACTTGGAGCGGAGCTTGAAGTTGACGACGCCGGCGATGGCGTCCGAGCCGTAGGTGGCCGAGGCCCCGCCGGTGATCACCTCGACATTGCCGATCATCGAGGTCGGGATGGTGTTGAGGTCGATCGAGCCGTTGGGGTTGGACGCGATCAGGCGACGGCCGTCGAGCAGGACCAGCGAGCGGTTGGAGCCCAAGCCGCGAAGGTCGGAATAGGATTGGCCGCCCGAGAAGCCGGTGCGCGCCTGGACGTCGCCGACCTGGGACAGGCCTTGGGCGGCGGAGAATTGCGGCATCTGGCCGATGGCCCGATCCAGGGTCGGCTGGCCGGCGGCGGCCAGAGCGTCCTGGCCGACGGTGACGATGGGGCTGGACGACTGGAAGTCGCGGCGGGCGATGCGCGAGCCGGTGACGATGACTTCCTCGACGGTGGTCTCAGCCGGGGCCGCGGCCGCTGGCGAG
>JAEXJH010000458.1 GCA_023445955.1 Pseudomonadota bacterium | reverse complement strand
GCTTTTGCCCTGTCCCCGACTCTGCACTACACCTGACGCCACAACTCTCGCTTGCGCAGCGGTTGAATTCGCGCGCAACTCGCCTTAGGGTCGAAACGTGCAAGATCTCGCCGCCGCCACCTATCTGACGCTCGCCATCACCATCGTCGGCGGCTACCTGCTCGGGTCGATCCCGTTCGGGCTGATCGCCACGCGCCTGGGCGGGGCCGGCGACATCCGCCAGATCGGCTCGGGCAATATCGGCGCGACTAACGTGCTGCGCTCGGGACGCAAGGACCTGGCGGCCATCACCCTGCTGGGCGACGCCGGCAAGGGCGTGGTCGCGGTGCTGCTGGCCCGCTACCTGACTCACGGCAATCCGGCGATCATCGCCTTGGCCGGCGGCGCGGCGTTCCTGGGCCACCTGTTCCCCGTCTGGCTGAAGTTCAAGGGCGGCAAGGGCGTGGCCACCTTCTACGGCGTGCTGCTGAGCGCCGCCTGGCCGGTGGGGATCGCCGCCGGCGCGACCTGGCTGGCCGTGGCCTTCCTGCTGCGCATCAGCTCGCTGGCCGCGCTGGTCGCCGCCGTACTGGCCGCGCCGTTCGCCCTGGCCTTCGACCAGCCCTACCCGATCATGGTGCTGTGCCTGTTCATGGCCGTGCTGATCTTCATCCGCCACCGCGAGAACATCGCCCGCCTGCTCAAGGGCCAGGAGCCCAAGATCGGCAAGAAGAAGGACGAGGCGCCGCCCGTCGTCGACGCGCCGTGACGCCAGGCCGGCTCTCGGACATCCAGCGCTTCGCCTGGCTGCGCCTGGCGCGCACCGAGACGGTCGGCCCCGTCGCCTTCGAACATCTGATCAATCGCTACGGCACGCCCGAACGGGCGCTGTCGGCCCTGCCCGACCTCTCGCGGCGCGGCGGCCGCGCCGTGCCGCTGTCTCTGCCGCCGCGCGAGGTGATCGAACGGGAGCTGGAAGCCGGCGCGAAGATGGGCGCTCGCCTGATCTGCGGCTGCGAGCCGGACTTTCCGCCGCGGCTGGCGGCCCTGGATCCGCCGCCGCCCGTGCTGTGGTCGCTCGGCCGGGTCGAGCTACTGTCCGAGCCCAGCCTGGCCATCGTCGGCGCGCGCATCGCCTCTGCCGCCGGCCAGCGCTTCGCCCGACAGCTGGCGACGGACCTGGGGACCGCCGGCTATGTCGTGGTCTCGGGCATGGCGCGCGGAATCGACGGCGCGGCGCATGAGGGCTCGCTGCCCACCGGCGCCGTGGCCGTGCTGGGCGGCGGGGTCGGCGACATCTATCCGCCCGAGCACGATAAGCTGCACGCGCGCCTCGCCGCCGAGGGCTGCGTCGTCTCCGAGAGCGCGCCCGACCGCCGCGCTCAGGCCAAGGACTTCCCGCGCCGGAACCGGATCATTTCCGGCCTGTCCTGCGGCGTCGTGGTGGTCGAGGCCGAGCTGAAGTCCGGCTCGCTGATCACCGCCCGCTTGGCCGCCGAGCAGGGCCGCGACGTCTTCGCCGTGCCCGGCTCACCGCTGGACCCGCGCTCGAAAGGCACGAACGACCTGATCCGCCAGGGCGCGATCCTGTGCGAGGGCGCCGAAGACGTGCTGCGCTCGTTGTCGAGCCAGATCCACCTGCGCGAACGAGATCGCGGCTACGAGGCCCAGCCGGACCTGGACATCGACCACGACGCCCTGCGCGAGAAGGTCGCCGCCCTGCTCTCGCCCACGCCCGTCTCGCGCAACGACCTGGTCCGCGCCGCCGCCGCCCCGACCTCGGCGGTGATGGCGGCGCTGGTCGAGCTGTGCCTAGCCGGTCGCGGCGAGTTGCTGGACGGCGGACTGGTGGCGCAGTCATAACGACCTCCGGCAACGGAGAACCAGGCGTGGACATCCTGCAGGAAACCCTCGACGCGGCGGTCGCCGCCGTCGGCGAAGGCCGCTTCGAAGCGGCGGAGGCCGGCTTCAACGCTGTGCTGGCCAGCCATCCCGACCATGGCCCCGCCCTGTTCGGCCTGGGCGTGACCCTGATGAACATCCGCCGCTTTCCCGAGGCCGCGACAGCTTTGGCGCGCGCGGCGGCAACACCGGAGTCCGAGCCGCTGTGGCGCACCTGCCTGGCCCAGGCGCTCTACATGACCGGCGACTTCGCCGGCGCCGACGCCGCGTTCGAGACGGTGGGCGAGCCCCTGGGCGGCGGCGCCCAACTGACCTGGGCGCGCGCGGCCGCCTACGCCGCCGTAGAGACCGTGTCCGCAGAGGCGGCGCTGGACCGCTATCTTGCTCTGGCCGGGACCGACGCTGAAGACCTGAAGACCGTCGCCCAGGAAGGCTTCTCCGTGCTGGTGGCCTTCAAGCGGCTGGCGGCGGCGCAGGTGCTGGGCGACTGGCTGACGCGGGCGGCGCCCGAAGACCGGGTCCGCGCCCACGAACTTCGGGTCCTGAGCGACCAGACCATCGACCGGGCGCCCGCCGACTATGTCGAGGCCCTGTTCGACGGTTTCGCCGACCACTTCGATCACCGGCTGACGGAACATTTGGGCTATGAGGCCCCCGCCCTGCTGGCCGACCTGGTCGCTCGGCGCGGCGAGCGCTTCGAGCGGATCCTCGACCTGGGTTGCGGCACCGGTCTTGCCGGCCCGCATCTGCGGCGCTTCGGCGGGCGTCTGACGGGTGTCGATCTCTCCGGCGGCATGCTGGCCAAGGCGGCCGAGCGCGGCGATTACGACGCTCTGACCCAAGCCGAGGCCGAGGCTTTCCTGCGTGCGTCGCCGGCCAGCTTCGACCTGATCTTCTCAAGCGACGTGCTGATCTATTTCGGCGATCTGGTCGCGTTGTTCGAGGCGGCGGCGCAGGCTCTGACGCCGGGCGGCGTGCTGGCCATCAGCACCGAGCTGGGCGAGACCGGTTGGAGCCTGCTGCCCTCGGCCCGCTACGCCCACGGCGAGGATCACATCCAGATGGCCGCCGCGCCCGCCTTCGACATCGTCGAACGGGCCGACATCGCCCTGCGCCGCGACGCCACCACGATGACTTCCGGACGCCTCTACGTGATGATCCGAAAGCCCGCCTAGCCTCCGCTTCGGCGCGCGCCCTTGGCGAACAGCAGGTCCGACCACCGCCAACGGCCGCCGCCCAAGACGAAGCGCGCGCTGCCGGGACCGTCGTTCAGGGAGATCAGCACCAGGCCCCGCATCGGCTCGGCGCGGCAGGCGGCGGGAGCGAACGCGACCTCCATCATGATCATCTCGCGCAGGCCGGCCAGGCCGTCGCCCTCCTCCCCTGTGGTCCGCTGCCAGTCGCCGCTCCAGACCAGAGGCGCGCGGCCGGCGGCGACCGTCGTACCGTGGGCGCGCATCAACGAGGCGCGAGCGCGGGGGTTCTTGCGCAACCCCTCCTGCAGCAGCCGGACCATGTCGCAGCCGTCGCCGCCGCCTCCGCCGCCGGACCCCGAGCCGGCGGTCGCCGCGCCCAACAGCTCGGACTCGCCCAGGCCCATGACCGGGCTGGGGCCGGGATTGCGGCTGGCGGGCAGCGGTGTGACGTCCTTGGGCACGGGCGCCTTGGTCACGCGCAGGGGCGAGCGCGGCGCGGCCTTGGGGGCGGCCTTGGGCTTTTCGGGCGAAGGCGGTTTGGCCGGCGCCTTCACCGGCGACTTGGGCGCATCGTGGGGCGCGGGCGGCGGCGGAGGGGGCGGCGGCGGTGGAGGCGGCGGATCGACCAGCGACACCATCACCGACGGCGGCTCGGGAGCCATGGGCGTCACATGGGCGGCGAACAGCACGGCCACGGCGGCGACATGCGCGCCAATGCTCACGACCAGGGCCACGCCCTTCCCGCCGCGTCGTCTCCAGTGCGCCATCAGTCCGCCGCGTCACAGGCCGAAGCGCCGGCCCAAGATGTGACTTAGGTCACGTCCCCGCGTCAGGAACGTGGCGATTGGTCTAGCTTGAAGGAAGGGTTCAGACCGACAGGTCGACCAGCAGCCCCGTACCCGCCGCCGGCGTCGCGCGCACGGCTTGCTTCAGCCGATCGGCGATCTCCGCGCGTTCGGCGTTCGAGGTCACAGGCTTGATCGGACGGATCGGCGAGACATAGGCCTCGGTGGCGATCCGATTGACGGTCAGGTCCATCGGGCTCAATGCAGTCGTAGAACTAACCATCGCATTGTCGTGCAATGGCCTTAACAAGCGCCTACCAGACGCCCAAGCCTCACTGTTTTACGGGTCCTTCCGTTGACAGACCCAGGGTGAAGCCCCCACTTTCCCGGCGCTCGCCTTCCGGGCGATCCCAATTTCCTGAACAAGAGTCAGAATGAACGTCGTCGTCGTCGAGAGCCCGGCCAAGGCCAAGACCATCAACAAGTATCTCGGGTCCGACTACACGGTTCTCGCTTCCTACGGGCATATCCGCGATCTGCCGTCCAAGGACGGCTCGGTCGAGCCGGACAACGACTTCGCCATGAGCTGGGAAGTCGACGCCAAGGCCTCCAAGCGCGTCAGCGACATCGTCGACGCCATGAAGAAGGCCGACCGCCTGATTCTGGCCACCGACCCGGATCGCGAAGGGGAAGCGATCAGCTGGCACGTCCTGGAAGTGCTGAACAAGAAGAAGGCGCTGAAGGACAAGGCCGTCCAGCGCGTCACCTTCAACGCCATCACCAAGACGTCCGTGCTGGAGGCCATGGCCAATCCGCGCGACGTCGACATGGAGCTGGTCGAGGCCTATCTGGCCCGCCGCGCCCTCGACTATCTCGTCGGCTTCACCCTCTCGCCGGTGCTGTGGCGCAAGCTGCCGGGCAGCCGCTCGGCCGGCCGCGTGCAGTCGGTCTGCCTGCGCCTCATCGTCGACCGCGAGCTGGAGATCGAGCGCTTCAAGACCCAGGAATACTGGACCGTCGACGCCGACGTCTCGGCCGGCGCCGATCCGTTCCTGGCCCGCCTGGTCAAGCACGAGGGCAAGAAGCTCACCAAGTTCGATCTCGGCAACGAGACCTCGGCCCTGGCCGCCAAGGCCGCCGTGGGCGCGGCCGTGTTCAAGGTCGCCGCCGTCGAGAAGAAGCCTGGCAAGCGCTCGCCCGCCCCGCCCTTCACCACCTCGACGCTTCAGCAAGAAGCTGCCCGCAAGCTCGGCTTCTCCGCCCAGCGCACCATGCAGGCCGCGCAGAAGCTGTACGAAGGCATCGACATCGGCGGCGAGACCGTCGGTCTGATCACCTACATGCGGACCGACGGCGTGTCGGTCGAGCCGGAAGGCATCGCCGAAGCGCGCAGCGTGATTGGCAATGTCTATGGCGCCAATTACGTCCCCGAGACCCCGCGCTACTACAAGGCCAAGGCCAAGAACGCGCAGGAGGCCCACGAAGCCATCCGGCCGACCAGCCTGAACCGCAACCCCGGCTCGCTGCGCCTGGAGTCGGACCTGGGCCGCCTCTACGAGCTGATCTGGAAGCGGATGATCGCCTCCCAGATGGAAAGCGCCCGCATCGAGCGCACCACGGTCGACCTGGAAAGCAGCGACGGCCAGACCGGCCTGCGCGCCACGGGCCAGGTCGTGCTCTTCCCCGGCTATCTGGCCGTCTATGAGGAAGGCCGCGACGACGAGGGCGACGAGGACAGCGCCCGCCTGCCGATGATCGAGGAAGGCGCTGCCGCCAAGGTCATCGAGGCCCGCGCCGACCAGCACTTCACCGAACCGCCGCCGCGTTATTCGGAAGCCAGCCTGGTCAAGAAGATGGAAGAGCTGGGGATCGGCCGTCCGTCGACCTACGCCTCGGTCCTGACCGTGCTGCGCGACCGCGAATACGTGAAGATGGACAAGCAGCGCTTCGTCCCCGAGGACAAGGGCCGCCTGGTCACCGCGTTCCTGGAGCAGTTCTTCCGCCGCTACGTGGAATACGACTTCACGGCCGCGCTCGAGGAGCAGCTTGATCTGGTCTCCGACGGCAAGCTGGACTGGAAACAGTTTCTCCGCGACTTCTGGAAGGACTTCCACGCCGCCGTAGGCGAGATCGCCGAGCTGCGCACCACCAACGTCCTGGACGCGCTGAACGAGGCCCTGGGTCCGCACATCTTCCCCGACAAGGGCGATGGCTCGAACCCGCGCCTGTGCCCGACCTGCAATGTCGGCCAGCTTTCGCTGAAGACCGGCAAGTTCGGGGCCTTCATCGGCTGCTCGAACTATCCCGAGTGCCGCTACACCCGCCAACTGGGCGTGTCGGAAGGCGACGGCGAGGCCGAAAGCGCCGACAAGGAACTGGGCCTCAACCCCGCGACCGGCCTGGCCGTGTGGCTGAAAAACGGCCGCTTTGGTCCCTATGTCGAGGAGCTGGCGGCCGAGGGTAGCGGCGACAAGCCCAAGCGTTCGTCCCTGCCCAAGGGCTGGATCGCCTCGGCCATGGACCTGGAAAAGGCCCTGCGCCTGCTCTCGCTGCCGCGTGAAGTCGGCAAGCACCCGGACGATGGCAAGGTCATCACCGCGGGCCTGGGGCGCTTCGGACCGTTCGTGCTGCACGACGGCACCTACGCCAACCTGGAGAACGCCGACGAGGTGTTCGACGTCGGCCTGAACCGCGCCGTCGCCATCCTGGCCGACAAGCGCGCCGGCGGCGGACGTCCTCAGCGTGGCGCCGCGACGGCCCTGGCCGAGATTGGCGCCCACCCCGAGGACGGCAAGCCGGTGCGCGTGCTGTCGGGACGCTTTGGCCCCTACATCAAGCACGGCGACACCAACGCCAACGTGCCCAAGGGCAAGGACCCGGCCTCCATCACCATGGAAGAGGCCGTGGCCCTGATCGCCGAGCGCGCCGCCAAAGGCGGCGGCAAGAAGCCGGCGAAGAAGGCCCCTGCGCCGAAGAAGGCCCCGGCTTCGAAGGCCCCCAAGGCGGAAGGCGACGCGCCGGCCAAAAAGACGGCCGCGAAAAAGCCCGCCGCCAAGAAGCCGGCGGCGAAAAAGGCCGCGCCCAAGGCCCCTAAAGAAAAGGTTGGGGTCGAAGCCTCCTCGGACGACGGCGCTACGCCGTGGGACGACGAAGCCTAGTCTGGCCAGCGGATCGGGAGGGGAGTAGGTTTCGAGCATGACGACGCTGGAACGTCCCCTGCCGCTTCATGTCGTGGTGTCCGCGCTGATCCTGTGCTGCGTGGGCGGCTTCGCCATGGGGATCACCAACGCCATGAAGATCGACCGCGGCGGCATGGAGACCTCCAAGCAGCCGTTGGCGGAAGTCTCAGGCGTGCCGGTCAAGGACGCCGCCCCCGCCCTCGCCTACGAGCCGCCGCCGGTCGAGAAGCCCAAGCCCAAGGCCGTCGAGGTCCAGACCGCCGAGCAGGAAGCCCCGCCGGTGATCGAGGCCCCACCCGCGGCGGCTCCGATTGCGGCGGCTGTCACCCCGACCGCCACGCCAAAGCCGGTCGAGCCTGCCCCTCCGAAGTCGATCGAAGACCTGTACTAGGCCTCTCGCGCGCCGTTGACTGGCCTTGCCCCCCCGTAACGCGGTAAGGCAGGGCATGGCCAAACTTCGCCCGACCAAGACTTTCAAACCCAAGCCGCCTGCGGGCCTGCCCGACCGCGACACGCTGATCGCGTTCCTGCGCGACGCCGGCGAGAGCGGCAAGGCCGACATCGCCCGCCACTTCGGCCTGAAGGGCGCCGACCGCCGGGCCCTGCGCGAGATGATCCGCGAGCTGGAAGCCCAGGGCGCACTGGCCAAGCGCGGCCGCAAGGGCTTCGCCGAAGCCGGCTCCCTGCCCCCCGTCGGCGTGGCCGACGTGGTCGAGCGGGACGGCGATGGCGAGCTCTACGTCAAGCTGACCAAGTCCGACGACGACGTGCCGAACGTCCGCCTGGCCCCGACCAAGGGCGAGGCCGCCGCGGGCGCGCCGGGCCTGGGCGACCGCCTGCTGGTCCGCTTCGAGCGCCTGGAGACCGGCGAGTTCGAGGCCAAGCTGATCAAGAAGCTGGGCCAGAGCGCCCACAAGGTGCTGGGCGTCATCCGCAAGCACCGCAAGGAAATCCGCGTCGAGCCGGTAGACCGCAAGTCCAAGGACGTCCTGGTCCTGGATCCCAGCGTCGCCCACGACTTCAAGGACGGCGATCTCGTCCTGGCCCAGGTCGGCACGCACGGCGGCCGCTACGGTCCCAAGCCCGGCAAGGTGCTGGAGGTGGTCGGGACCGAGAACGATCCCCGCGCGGCCTCGCTGATCGCCATCCACAGCCACGGCATCCCGACCGGCTTCTCCGACGAGGCCGAGCGCGAGGCCAAGGCCGCCGTCGAGCCGACGCTGACGGGCCGTGAAGACCTGCGGCATCTGCCGTTCGTGACCATCGACCCGGTGGACGCCCGCGACCACGACGACGCCGTCTTCGCCCACCTCGACGAAGACGCGACCAATGTCGGCGGCTGGGTGGTCTGGGTCGCCATCGCCGACGTCGCGGCTTACGTCCGCCCCGGCTCGGCCCTGGACCGCGACGCCCGCGAGAAGGGCAACAGCGTCTACTTCCCCGACCGCGTCGAGCCGATGCTTCCCGAGACCCTGTCGAACGGCCTGTGCTCGCTGCGCGAGAGCGAGAACCGCGCCACGCTGGCCGTGCGGATGGTGTTCGACAAATCAGGCCGCAAGAAGGGCCACAAGTTCGTGCGCGGCCTGATGCGCTCGGCCGCCAAGCTGTCCTACGAGCAGGCCCAGTCGGCCATCGACGGCCAGCCCGACGACAAGAGCGGCCCGCTGCTGGAGCCGATCCTGCGGCCCCTGTGGGAAGCCTATCGGACGATGAAGATCGGCCGCGACGCACGCTCGCCCCTGGCGATCGAGAGCGACGAGCGCCGGATCATCATCCGCGAGGGCGAGATCCTCTCGATCACCAAGCGCGCCAGCCTAGAAGCCCACAAGCTGATCGAGGAGATGATGGTGCAGGCCAATGTCTGCGCCGCCGAGAGCCTGGAGGGCAAGCGCTCGCCCCTGATCTACCGGGTGCACGACACGCCCAGCCTGGAGAAGATGCAGAACCTCGCCGACTTCCTGCAGACGCTGGATATCCGCTGGGACAAGGGCCAGGCCCCGCAGACCTCGCGCTTCAACAAGCTGCTGGACGAGACGCGCGAGGGCGCCAATGCGGCGATCATCAACGAGGTGGTTCTGCGCACCCAGATGCAGGCCCACTACAACAGCGACAACATCGGCCACTTCGGCCTGAACCTGGCCAAGTACGCCCACTTCACCAGCCCGATCCGCCGCTATGCCGACCTGATCGTCCACCGGGGCCTGATCCGGGCCCTGGGCCTGGGCGACGACGGCCTCACCGCCCAGGACATCGCCCAGATCAAGGACACGGCCGAGGTCATCACCCACGCCGAGCGCCGGGCCATGGCCGCCGAGCGCGACGCCACCGACCGCTACATCGCCGCCTTCCTGGCCGACCGCGTGGGCGCGACGTTCGCGGGCCGGGTCACCGGCGTCACGCGCTTTGGCCTGTTCATCAAGCTGGCCGACACCGGCGCCGACGGCCTGGTGCCGGTCTCGACCCTGGGCCAGGAGTTCTTCGTCCACGACGAGAAGCTTCACGCCCTGGTCGGCGACCGCACCGGCCAACGCTGGACGCTAGGCATGAACGTCGAGGTCAAGCTGGTCGAGGCCACGCCGGTAACCGGCGGCCTGCTGTTTGAGATGCTGAGCGACCCGCTGCCGGCGGATCCGAAGATGCCGCGTCCAAGGTTGGGGGCAAGGCGGCAGGCGGCGGTGAAGCCGCGTGGCGGGTTGCCGAAGGGCGTCCGGCGCGGGAAGCGGCGGTAGACCTAGTGCGTGATCCTCGTCCTTCGACAAGCTCAGGATGAGGATCATGGCTAGGGCGGTTCACTAGAAACCTCATCCTGAGCTTGTCGAAGGACGAGGTTTCG
>JAEXJH010000457.1 GCA_023445955.1 Pseudomonadota bacterium | reverse complement strand
GCCGCGGGGGGGTGTTGGCGGGGCGGGGGGCGGCGGGCGCGCCCGCCGCTCGGATCGCTACTGGATGGTCAGCACGCCATTGGTGATGGTCGCGCCGGTTTCGTTGTACGCGCCGACCAGCTTGACCACGATGTCGGTCCCGGCCTGGAAGGTGGCCGAGGCGCTGCTGTCCAGGACGATGTAGGTGTCGCCGCCGAACTGGAACGTGCCCCACCGCGAGGTCGTGTGGCCGTCGCCCGAGGCGGCGCTGTTCAGCAGGTCCTGGAACGTGGCGCCGGTGGCGCTCGCGCCCATCACGCCGGTGAACGCCGCCGCGCCGCCCTGGGCGTTGATCTTCAGCGTGTCGCCGCCGGGGCTCAGGTTGAGCGTCGAGAAGACGGTGTTGCTGGCGGCGTTGGCGGCCGTGACGATGACCTGGTCGTTGCCCGCGCCGGTGTCGATGACGCTGGCGCCGGCGCCCAGGGTGATGGTGTCATCGCCCGCGCCGAAGGTGGCGGTCAGGCTAGCCGTCCCGGTCACCGTCGCCGTGTGCAGCTGCGTCGAGGAGGCCAGCGAGGTTACGTTCAGGCTGCCGGAACCGGAGACGGTCAATTGCGTGGCGGCCTCGAAATCGAGGTCGGCGATGCTCGACGCCGTGGAGCCGGTGGCGATGGCGAGGGTTGTGTACTGGCTGGTCGAGTCGTGGTCCCAGAACTGGCCGAGGGTCACCGCGTCGAACGTCGCGCTCAGCGTGGTCGCGTAGCCGGTGGCGAAATTGCGGTTGGTGTCGATAAAGACGTCGCCGGCGCCGTGGGCCAGCGTCAGGTCGGTGAGGCTGTTGGAAATGACCCTGACAGGACCGTTGAAACCACCACCTTGGAAACCGTCGATCTTGACCGTGGTTAGCGTGCCAAGGCCTCCGTTGACGGTGTAGTAGTCGCTTATAATGACGGAGTTGCCGGTGACGCCGGCGTGCGTGCCGTCGGCGGTTACCGGAGTCGGGGCGTTGACTTCGACAGAGGTGGTGCCGACGCCTCCGTAGACGTTGATGAGGCCGTTGGTTTGAGTCGTGTTGACGGCGTTCGTCGCGATCTGGGTGATCTTGACCGTGCCACCGCCGTAGACGGTGATTTGGCCCGCGCTGACGTCGCCCGTCGTGGTTCGGGTGACCACGATGTCACCGAGATTGGCATCGGCGCCGTTCCGCTGCGTGTTGACGGTGATTCTGCCGGTCGTGGCGCCGTTCACGGTCACGGTGTCGTTGTGGCCGTTATAGAGGAATGTGTTGTTAGTGGCGGCGTTGTTGACTGTCACCGAGATGTCGGTGGGGACATTGGAGGCCCCATACACGTACGTAGAGCCGCTGGCGGTGACGTTCAGATTCTGCACGCCCGCCATGGACGCCCCGCCGAGGTTGGCGGTGATGCCGGCGTTGCTGCTAAGATTGATGGTCTCGATGTTGGTCACGTTGGTGAAGACGGGAACGAGATAGCTGGACCCGGTGTTGCTCGTGAGCGTCAGGGTGTCGGCGCCGCCGCCGCCGTTCAGGACGTCGGAGGCATGGAACGTCGTATTCGTGCCCGTGAAGGTGTCGTCCTGCGCGGTGCCGGTGATGTAGTTGGCGCCGGCGCCCAGGGTGAACGAGTGCGTGACCGGCGTGACCGGCGTGGTCGTGACCGGGTTGGGCAGGGTGGAGGGGCCGCGATCGACCGCGTGACCGGTGCCGTGGGCTGCGGTGTCGTAGCTGGGGCGATAGCTGACGGTGATGTCGGTGTTGTAGACGGCGTTGCCCTGGGTCAGGGCGACCATGAAGTTGTCGGTGGCGGCGGCGTAGAGGCCGACATCGGCCTTGATCGAGGCGGCCATGACCAGGCCCGCCATCGCGGCCTTGACGGCCAGGTCGATCTGGGCGGCCGACGAGTTGGCGGTGACCAGGCCGGCTTCGCGCACCGTCTGCAGGACCGCGTCGCGCGTGCCGATCAGATACGAGATGGCGGCGTCGACATTGACGCTGGCGGCTTCGGCGTAGCTGCGGCCGATGATGGTCTCGTAGATCGAGGCCACATAGGTATTGAAGTCCATCGCGCCGTACTTGCTGGCGAACGCGATCGCGCCTTCGCCATAGAGGCCCAGATTGGCGGCGAAGTTGATGTAGCGGTTCTCGAGGTTGAACTTGCTGTAGTAGCCGTCGTTCAGGTCGGTGGTGTTGGTCGCGGAATTGACCAGATAGGTCAGGCCGGCGGCCGACGGGCTCTTACCGGTGAAGAACTGGTAGCTCATCACGGCCACGGCCGTGGTGTCGTCGGCGCCGTTGACCAGGATGCTGACGACCTGCGCGTCGCTGAGCTGCCCGCTCTGGTTCATGCTGGTCGTCAGGATCAGGCTGTCCGCGGTCGCGCGGTCCGGCGCCTTGCCGACATGCAGCTCCGTATAGGCCTTGATGATCTGATCGTACGAATAAGCCACGAGTTTTCCCCATCTTGGCCGAAATTGGATAAGCCTGCGCGTGCGCGTCTAGATCCGTTAAATAACGCCGTCATCAACTATGTTTGGGTATGGCTATAAAATTATGCAATCGCTACTTATGCGGGAATTCTGTGGAAAAACAGTTCATTGTGTCGGCCTGTAGACACTTGAAAACTTTCAGTCAATATTTCGTGGACGCACGGTAAAGAGGTGAAGAAAACCGCCGCGAACCCAGGTCTCGCGGCGGTGATGGAG
>JAEXJH010000456.1 GCA_023445955.1 Pseudomonadota bacterium | reverse complement strand
GTAGCCATGCAGTGGCTGCTCTCGCGCCAGCCCCGACAGGGGGCGATAGGCGATCCGCGGGTCGGGCGGACATTCCGACGAGAAGAAGACGCTGACGCCCAGGCCCAGGGCCACGGCTTCGCGGATGGTTTCCCGGCTTTGCAGTTCCAGGGTCTCGCGCACCTCGACACCCGCCGCGCCCAGGGCCTGCTCGGTGAAGGCGCGGGTCTTCGATGTGGGTTCGCGGATGAGCAGAGTCTGGTCCGCCAGCCGCTCGATCGGCGCGGTGTCTAGCGCCGCCAGCGGATGACCGGCGGGCAGGGCGACGCTGAGATTGTCAGTATAGAGCGGGTCATAGGTGAACTGGCCGTCGACGGGCGGATCGCTGGCGATGGCGGCGTCGATCTCGGCCTCGGCCAGCCAGCGCATGGTGTCGCGGGCGTTGCCCATCCGGACCTGGATGTTGGCGCCGGGGCTCAGGGCGCGGAAGCGGGCGACCATCCGGGCCACTTGCGGCGGACAATCGCCGCCGATGCGCAAGCTGCCGCCGCTCAATGTGACGGCTTCGCCGAGCATGTCGTCGACATCGGAGGCGGCGGCGAACAGGCGCTCGGTCAGGGCGAAGAGGTCGCGGCCGGCCGCGGTCAGCTGCAGCGGCGAACGACGGCCTTCGAACAAATTGACGCCATGCCGTTCCTCCAACGCCTTGAGTTGTTGGGACAAGGTGGGCTGGGCCACGTTCAGCCGGCGGGCGGCGCGGGTGACGCTGCCGTCGAGGGCGATCGCGTGGAAGGCGCGCAGATGCTGATAGTTGGCGGCCATGGCGAAGGCTTGCCTAGGCGCGTCGCATGACGGCGGCGTGACGGTTTGATCATCCGGCCATAGGTCTCGCCTATGCCCCCCCTCCAATCAAACGCTTGGCCCTGGAGTGGCTCGGCGCCCCATGAAGCGGCCGGCGGGACGAGCAAGCGTCCCCGCTCACCGGAACCAGGGGATACCGATGAACAGCCATTTCAAGACGCTGCTGAGCTGCGGCGCGGCCGCCGTCGCGCTGGCCGCCGGCCAGGCGCATGCCGCCGACGAACCGGCCTCGACCGCAGACACCGTCGACACCGTGATCGTCACCGCCGCCCCGGTCGCGCGCGGCAACACCGTCGTCAACACCGACACCATCGCCGCCCAGCCGGCGGCCATGAACATCATCAACGCCATCCAGGACGTGCCGGGCGTTTCTATCCGCGGCTCGGACGCCTTCAACGCCGACCCGTGGACCTACGGCGTCAACATCCGCGGCTTCGACATCAACCTGCGCTCGTCGAAGATCGGCCAGACGATCGACGACATGCCGGCCTACAACGCCTCTTACTATCTGGGCGGCGCGCCGGCCCAGAAGTTCCTGATGAACGAGAACGTCGCCCGCATCCAGATCGACCAGGGCACGACCGGCGTCGGCTCGGCCTCGGCCTCGGCCCTGGGCGGCACGATCTCGTACGTCACCCGCGATCCCAAGGAAGAGGCCGGCGGCCTGATCTCGATCAGCCTGGGCGACAACGAAGCCCGCCGCTACGCCGGGACCTACGACACCGGCCGGATCCTGGGCGGCACGACCCGCGCCTATGCCGGCATCGCGCGCTTCACCGCCTGCCGCTGGGTCTATGGCTGCAGCGACGGCAGCGGCTTCGACGAATGGCACGCCGAGGCCAAGTCGGTCACCGAGCTGGACAAGCTGAAGATCACCGCCCGGGTCTCGTACGACAAGGCCGTCGACGATCCGCTGATCGAGGCCTCGCGCGCGTTCCTCGACAGCACGACGGCCGGCGACGCCTCCGTGCCGAGCTGGACCGGCACGACCCCGGCGGGTGTGAACGAGAACTGGGCCCACGCCTGGTCGGCGCACCGCGAGAACACCCTGGCCTACGTCAAGTTCGACTACGCCCTGAGCGACGACGTCCAGTTCGAGGTCGCGCCCTACTACCATCACCAGAAAGGGCAGGGTGACTGGGCGCCGCCCTATCAGCAGATCGCGGTGGATCCGAACGGCCAGCGCACCATCGCCGGCGGCACGGCGCCGGGCGCGAGCCGCAAGCGCGCCTTCTATGGTTGGACCGACGCAGCGGGGCGCCAGCGCGCCGTGGTCCAGGGCTTCGACTACACCGACACCGACGGCGCGCGCATCGCCTCGTCGCTGTGCTACGGTGCCGGCGGTGTGGTGTCGGCCTCGTGCACGCCGCTGCAGACCTACCGCACCAGCCTCTACGCCCACGACCGCTACGGCTTCACCTCGAAGGCCAAGTTCGCCGTCGGCCAGCACAAGCTCGAAGCCGGCGTCTGGTATGAGAAGCTGGATCGCGACTTCGGCCGCGCCTGGCGCCAGATCGTCGATATCCGCAAGGGCCCGGCCTATTACAACGATCCGCAGCTGATCGACTTCCAGCAGCACTTCAAGACCGACCAGTGGAAGCTCTACGCCCAGGACACCTGGACGCTCGGCGACCTGACCCTGACAGGCGGCATCCAGAAGTACCTGATCGACATCGAGGGCGAGACCGAGGGCTGGGACGCCTACGGCAAGTCGGTGGCCCCGTTCAAGACCGCGCTGAACGCCGACTCCGACGTGCTGTTCAGCCTGGGCGCGCTCTATCGCGTCAACGACACGCTGCAGGCCTTCGCCGGCTTCTCGCAGAACTATGGCGCGGTCGGTGACTGGGCGCTGGAGAAGACCCAGACCGACACCTCCAAGCTGAAGTCGTCGGTGGCCGATGACTTCGAGGCCGGCCTGCGCTTCCACGGCCGCCGCTTCTCGGCCCAGGCGACCGCCTATTACATCGACTACAAGAACGCGATCACCTTCTACTCGGCCGACTTCATCACGGGCGGTCCCAGCGGCAGCGCCGGCGGCATCAACTACACGGCCGGCACCTCCGGCGCCTACGCCAACACCGGCAAGGGCGTGGAGAGCAAGGGCGTGGAGGCCAGCCTGGTCTACGACCTGACCGACGCCTTCACCTTCAACGCGGCCGTGACGCTGAACGACTCCGTGTACCAGGAGGCCTTCACCGGCGGCACGGCCAATGCCGGCGCCGTCAAGCCGGTGGCCAAGGGCAACGAGGTTCCCGGCGCGCCGAAGACCATGGTCTCGCTGGGCCTGGACTACGAACGCGACAACTTCCGGGCCTCGATCCGCGGCAAGCACACCGGCAAGACCGCCGGCGACTCGCCCAACACGGCCAGCCTCTACCTGCCGGCCTATACCCTGGTGGATCTGTCGGCCGGCTATCGCATGCCGCTGGAGGCCGGTCGCGCCGTCGATCTGCAACTGAACGTCACCAACCTGTTCGACGAGAAATACATCGGCGGGATGCTCGACGAGTTCACCCAACGCTACACGCGCGGCGCGCCGCGCACCGTATCGGCCAGCCTGAACTTCAGCTTCTAGGCCAGCCCCGGCCGCGCGGGACACTTCGATCCCCTCAACTTCCGCGCGGCCGCCTTTCTTCTCTGAGGACATGATCTTGGAACAGCAATTCGATCTCGCCGTGGTCGGCGCCGGCATCGTGGGCCTGGCCCATGCCCTGGCTGGCGCGCGCCTCGGCAAGCGCGTGGTGGTCATCGACCGCGACGCCCAGGCCAACGGCGCCTCGGTCCGTAATTTCGGCTTCGTGACGGTCACGGGCCAGGCGCGGGGCGAAGTCTGGCGGCGCGCGCGCCGCTCGGCGCAGGTCTGGGACGAGATCGCCGTCCAGGCCGGGATCGAAGTGCTCCAGCGCGGTCTGACGATGGTCGCGCGACGTCCGGAGGCCAAGGCGGTGCTGCAGGCCTTCCTCGAAACCGAGATGGCCGAGGGCTGCGTCTGGCGCGACGACCTGACCGGCCTGCTGCCGGGGCAGGGCGGGGGCCTCGGCGCCCTGACCAGCTCGGTCGACCTGCGGGTGGAGTCCCGCACCGCCATTCCGCGCCTGGCCGCCTGGCTCGCCGCGGCCCATGGCGTGACCTTCCTGCGCGGCGCGGTCGTGCGGCGCGTCGAGACCGGGCGGCTGGAGACGTCGCTCGGACCCGTCCAGGCCGAGACGATCGTCGTCTGTCCCGGCGACGACCTCGTCACCCTGTTCCCCGAGCGCTTCGCCGAGGCCGAGGTGACGCGTTGCAAGCTGCAGATGATGCGCCTGGCCGATCCGGGCTGGCGTCTGCCCGCGCCGGTAATGTCGGACCTGGGGCTGATCCGCTATCTCGGCTATGCCGACCTGCCGCAAGCCGGCGCCCTGCGCGCCCGGCTGCAGGCCGAGCAGGCCGCCCACCTGGAGCATGGTGTCCACCTGATCGTGGTGCAGAGCGCCGACGGTTCGCTGGTCGTCGGCGACAGTCACCACTATGCCGCCACGCCCGATCCCTTCGCCCGCGACGACGTCGACGCCCTGATCCTGGACGAGTTCGCCCAGGTCTTCGGCCAGGCGCCGCCACCGGTGCTGGAGCGCTGGACCGGCACCTACGCCTCCGCGACCGGCCACAGCCTGGTCGAGGCTCCCTTGCCGCGCGTGCGCCTGGTGACCGTGACCAGCGGCACGGGCGCCTCGACCGCCTTTGGCCTGGCCGAGGACGTGATCGCCGGACTTTACGACCTTTCCCGCCAAGGAGCCGCCGCATGAGCCGCAGTCCCATCCAGGCCGTCATCTTCGACTGGGCCGGCACCATGATCGACTTCGGTTGCCGCGCCCCGGTCATGGCCTTGCGCGAGGTGTTCGCCGAAGCCGGGATCGAGATCACCGAGGCCGAGGCCCGCGCCGACATGGGCAAGGCCAAGCGCGACCACGTGCGGGCGCTGTTGGCCATGCCGCGGATCGCCAGCCTCTGGGCGGCGCGTCACGGCGCGGCCTCGACCGAGGTCGATGTCGATCGCCTGCACGACGCCGTCGAGCCGAAGATGCGCGCGGCGGCTCGCGACTGCGCGACGCTGATCCCTGGCGCCGCCGAGCTCGTCGCCGAGCTTCGCGCCAAGGGCGTCCGGATCGGTTCGTCGACCGGCTATACCCGCCCGATGATGGCCGACATCCTGCCGCTGGCGGCGGAGCAAGGCTACGCGCCGGACGTCGTCGTCTGCGCGGGCGAGACGCGGGAAGGGCGGCCGTCGCCGCTGATGATGTGGAAGGCCCTGGTCGAGCTGGGCGCCTGGCCCGCCTCGGCTTGCGTCAAGGTTGACGACGCCGTCGTCGGCATAGGGGAGGGGCTGTCGGCGGGCGCCTGGAGCATCGGCCTGTCGGCGTCCGGCAACGGCGTCGGCCTGTCGCGCGAGGCCCTGGCGATCCTGCCCGAGCCCGACAGGACGCGGCGTATCGCAGCGTCGGCCCAGGCCCTGCGCGACGCCGGAGCTCACTATGTGGTCGAGACCGTGGCCGACCTGCCGGCGGTGCTGGACGAGATCGCGACGCGCATCGCCGCGGGCGAGACCCCGCCGCAAGCTTTCCGATGACTAGTCGGCTGACCCGCGCGCTGTCGACCGCGCCGTCCTGGGTGTTCGCGCTCTATGGCGGCCTGGCGGCCTTCGCAGCCTATTTCTCGATGTACGCCTACCGAAAGCCGTTCGCGGCGGCCAGCTACGACGCCGTCGCCGGATGGCCGTTCGCCGGCGACTTCAAGGTGGCCCTGGTGGTCGCCCAGGTGGCCGGCTATGCGCTGTCCAAGATCATCGGCATCAAGGTGATCTCGGAAATGAAGCCTGAGGGGCGGGGCCTGGCGATCCTGGCGCTGATCGGCGGCGCGGAACTTTCCCTGGTGGGGCTGGGCGCGGCGCCGTCCGTCTTCGGGCCGCTGGCGCTGTTCGCCAACGGCCTGTGCCTGGGCATGATCTGGGGTCTGGTGTTCGGATTCCTGGAAGGGCGACGCCTGTCGGAAGTGCTGGGCGCGATGCTGTGCGCCAGCTTCATCCTGGCGTCGGGCGCGGTGAAGTCGGTGGGCAAGGCGCTGCTGCTGCAAGGCGTCGATGACCGCTGGATGCCGGCCCTGACCGGCCTGATCTTCGCGCCGTTGCTGCTGATCGCCGTCGCGGCGCTTGGCCAATTGCCGCCGCCCAGCGCCGCCGACGAAGCCGCGCGCGTCCGCCGAGCCCCGATGAGCGCCAAGGCGCGCGCGGCGCTGTGGGCGCGCCAGGCGCCCGTCCTGATCCTGCTCGTGGGCGTCTATGTCCTGCTGACCGCGCTGCGCGACTTCCGCGACAACTTCGCGGCCGAGATCTGGACCGAACTGGGCTTCGACGGCGCCGCCTCGATCTTCGCGCTGTCGGAGATCCCGGTAGCGATCGTCGTGCTGATCGGTTTGGCCTTGCTGATGAGGGTCGATGACAACCGCCGGGCCGTCGGCTTCAACCTCGGCTTCGTCGCCGCAGGACTGGTGGTGCTGGGCCTGGCGACCGCTGGCCACCAACTGGGATGGGTTGGCCCGGTGGCCTGGATGGTGATGGGCGGAGCCGGGCTCTACATGGCCTACACGCCGTTCAACGGGATCTTGTTCGACCGGATGATCGCCGCATCCGGCAGCGTCGGCACGGCGGGCTTCCTGATCTATGTCGCGGACGCCAGCGGCTATGTCGGCAGCGTGGCGCTGCTGCTGGTGCGCACGTTCGGTCGGCTGGCGCTGAACTGGAGCCAGTTCCTGTCCGGCGCGGCGTACGCGACCTGTCTGTTCGGCTTGGCGGGAATCGCCGCCGCGTATCTGTTGCTCCGCCAAGACTTGAAAGCGCCCACGTCGCTGGCGGTGGATCATCGGCGGGTTTGATGCCGACACCGTGACCGCGTCACCGGATATTCAATCTCTTCCGATAATATATCTTAGACGACAACCTGCTCGATGAGCATCATCTGCCAAGTCTACGGATCTAAGAGTAACCGACACGAGCGACCCGGCCAGCACCTTACCTTCACGGCGCCCTGAACCTACACTTGTCGGCTGAAGCCCAATTACGGCAACAAAACGGCCCAAACCGCGTTGAAGTACCCGACCGGGGCCCTCGCATCATGCTTTCCGCAATAGCGCACAATCGCCTTGTCGCTGCATCCGACCGCGCGGCCTCGCACGTACCTGCCCGCATGGGGTTGGACGCAGCTGCAATTCGACCCGCCACCAAAGGACTTCCTCCCGTGAGGTCGTACGGTTGATGAGCGAGGTCGTACTCCATTTGCCGCTAGCCGCGTCACCCGAAGCCTGGATCGCCGCGATCGCAGAACACCGCGATCGCGGAAGCTTCGCTGCGCTATACCGATGTTTCGCGCCCAAGATTAAAACCTATCTGATCCGCCAAGGTATGAGCAGCGCGATCGCGGAAGAACTCACACAGGAGACCTTCCTCAACATCTGGCGCAAGGCGGATCAGTTCGACCCATCTCGGGCGACGGCGTCGGCATGGATCTACACCATCGCTCGGAACCTGCGCGTTGATTTCCTCCGGCGGGAATACCACCCCGATGACCGGCACATGGCCAATGACGCCGACCAGCCCAACACGCCCGAGCAAGAGCTTCACGCCAAGCAGGGCGAAAACCGTTTGCGCGCTGCGATGGGCGCGCTTCCTGCGGAGCAATCCAGTGTGCTTCGATTGTCATTCTTCGAAGAAAAAACGCATCCACAGATCGCTCACCATCTTGGCTTACCCCTAGGAACTGTGAAATCGCGTATCAGGCTTGCGGCTGCTTATCTTCGGTCGCTCCTGGATGATTGAGTTTGCGTACTTCGCATCACGTTTCCCCCGAACGCCTCGCCAACTACGCCACGGGTGAATTGCCGCTGGCCGCGGCGATCGTGGTCGCGGCGCACCTGGAGACTTGTCAGGCGTGCCGAGCGCTCGTTTCCAAAATCGAGGAAGCTGAAGGCCGCATGCTCGCGACCCTGCCGCCGAGCGAAATGGAGCCCGACGGGCTGGAGCGGGTCATGGCACGCCTGGACGGCCCCAGCCCCGATGCGCCAATCATCTCGAAAACTATCATCGGAGACGTGGAAATTCCCCTCGGAGCCGCGCGGGCCGGCCTTGGTCCACGCAGGTGGCTGGCGCCGGGCCTGTGGGCCGCGCCCGTCAACGCAGCGGTTCACGATGGGTGGCGGACTTTTCTGCTGCGGGCGCCGGCTCGATCGGTGGTCCCCACGCACGGACACCGCGGCGGGGAACTGATCGCCGTCCTGTCCGGCAGCTTCATGGATGGCGAACTCTATAGCGCCGGCGATTTCGCCGAGAGCGTCGCGCATTCAGAGCATGAGCTGCGCGTGTCCGCCGATGGGCCGTGCGCTTGCCTGATCGCCATGCAGGGCCGCGTCCAATGGCATGGCTGGTCGCGGATGATCCGCCCCTTGCTTGGGATCTAGAAGGCATAGCGCACCGACGCGCGCACCTGGCGCGGCTCCATCGGATGCAGGTGATAGTCGTCGACGCCCTCGGCAGGCTCGCCGGGTAGGCGCGACGCGTAGAAATAGGTGATGTCGTTGTCGCCGCTGTCAAAGACGTTGAGCACCTCCAGGGAAAGCTTGGCGCGCGAAAAGCGATAGCCGTAGGACAGGTTGGCCACAGCGGCCGGCTTTGATCGGGCGCTGTTGTCCTCGATGAGCGCGGCGGGTCCCAGCCTTCGGACCGTGACCTGGACGCTGCTAGCGGCGGTCAGCGCAACCGTGGCGCCGGCGGTCAGCACATAGTCGAGCGCGTTGGGGATCCGATCGGCGCCGCCCGCGGCGTTCCTGTAGCGCGCACGCGTCAACGCCCCGCTGATATCGAGATTGAGCCCCGGGCGTACGACCCAGTTCATCAGCGCCTCGACGCCGAGACGCCGGGTCCCATCGGTGGCCTCGGTGTCACCGCCGTCGCCTGAGTAGACCAGCTCGGACTTCAGGTTCAGCGTCCAGACCGCGAGGCTGGCGTTCAGCCCACCGCGTTCATAGCGCGCGCCGATCTCGCCGCCGGTGGCGGCCGCGAACAGGGACACCGGATCGATCGGGTCCAGTGTGACGGGCGCCACGGTGGCGACGGCTCCCCGCGCGTCGTTGGAATGGTAACCCCGCCCGGCGTCGGCATAGAGCTCAAGCGTCGGCGAGATCCGATAGGCCAGGGCCAGCTTGGGACTGACGAAGCCTTGGGTTCGCGCTCCCGAATTGGCCGGTGTATCGGACTGGACATCCACGCCGATCGCGTCGGCGCGGAGACCGAAGGTCGCGCGCACTGGCCCCGACGACCAGGTCGCCTCGCTCCACACACCGCCGGAAAGCTCGTCGACACGATCCTCGCGATCGGTGGAGAGGCGCCGTCGGGCCTGGGTGCGGTAGAGCCCGATCTTGCCGATGCGATCGTAGCGGGTTTCGGCGCCGACCTTGACCGTCCAAGCGTCGCTCAGCGTCCACGCCCGCGAGGCCGAGCCGCCCAGGACCCAGCGGTCCTCGGCCTGCTCGAACTGGTCGCCATGGATCGGGTCGTCGAGGAAGTAGGTGAAGTTCGACCACAGGTTCACCCGGTACTTCTGGGCATAAACCATGGCCTGGGTGTCGGCGTCTGGGCGCCAATGGGCGGCCAGGATGAAGCGGCTGGTCTTGCCGCCGTCCGTATCGTCGATCGTTCCCAGGCGCGAGATCGCACCCGCCGCGATGGCACGCTGGGGGACCTGGTCCGTCGAACGCCAGCGGGAGCCATAAGCCAGGGCGCTGATCGACCAGGCGCCCTTCCCCACCCTGGCCAGGACATTGGCGCGGCGCAGGCGCTCGTCATTGACCCAGGGGCCGTCGCCGGCCTGCAGATCGACGCCGATCATGCCCATCTCCTCGGGGAGATTCAGCCCGCCGACCAGCCGGCCGAAACCGTGCTCGCCGCCCTGCGCTTCGAGGAAGTTGTCCGGCAGCGTCGCGAAGGCGCGGAAGTTCGCCGACCCAGCGGCGGAGAAGTCGCCGATCTGCGCCGAATAGGGGCCCTTGCGATAGTCGATGGTCTCGACGAATTCCGGCGTGATCCCGTTCAGGTCCAGGTAGCCTTGGCCGTGGGCGTGGGTCCGAAGGTTCAGCGGCACGCCGTCGAAGCTCACCGAGAAGTCGGTGCCGTGATCCAGGTTGAAGCCGCGCAGGAAGTACTGGTTGGCCTTGCCCGTCCCGGAGTGCTGGGTCACGGCCAGGCCCGGAATGACTTCGGCCAGTTCGCCGGGCCGCAGCATGGGACGGTCGGTATAGGCGGCGAAGGACACCTCGCCCTCGCTGGCCGAGTTGGCCTTGCCGATCAGGCCTTCGCGCTTGCCCCAGACATAGAGCGGAGCGACCTCGGCGTCGGCCAATGCCGTGGCGACCGGCGCATCGCCGTCCATCCGCTCGAGAGTCGAGGCGCTTGCAGGGACGGCTATCGCCAGGCCGGCGATTAGGCTCGCCCACTTCTTTCGGCTCATCGTCCCCCGCATAGCCCCGAGACGAGGCCGACGCCCGTCCTTCTTCTGCAACCTCCACTACGGCTGAGCGCGCCCGGCGGATCACTGGCCCGAACGTCGAAGTCGATCGGAGCGCCGCTCCACCCAAGTTCAGAGTCAGAAATTGACCCGAAATGCTCAATGCAATCGGCGCGTTGAAACGCGCGAATAAATTCGCGTTTTTCTCGACAGAAAACGAATACGGAGCCGCGAAGTTTTCAGATCACCGGCTTCCCTGGATTTTCATGAAATGATTAGGTCCCGGCATGAAACGATGGCGACGACTTGCGATGGGGGGGATGGCTAGCCTGCTGTTTCACGCCGCGCTGTTCGCCATTTTCATCTATGCCCGCGCGCCGATCCGGATCCTGACGGAACCGCCCGTCACCTATATTTCTCTGATCGACGGACCGGCTGTGAAGGCGGCGGCGCCATCCGCCAAGGACGCGCGGCCAGCCAAGCCTCCGCCACCGCCCTCCCCGTCGCTCCTACAGCCCGAGCCGGCTCCTCCGGAAACCCTCCGGGACCCATCGACCGATCCTGTGGCCCAATCGGTCGCCGCCGCCGCCGCGGGCGGCGGCCAGACCTGCCAGGTGTCGCAGTGGCTGCAACAAGCCTTGCAGGCAGACCCGTCTGTGCAGGCCGCCTTGTCGCGCATGCCCCGGACATCGTTGTCGATCTCGAACGCGCTCATGCTCTGGGACCGAACCTGGGTCCAGGCCGGTTCCGCGACGGGATCGGAGGTGTCGACGATCTCGCAGGCCGTCATCAGCGGCCTGCGCCAGACGCCCGACGCCTGTCGGCGCGCGCTGGTCCGCGGTCCTGAACTGATGACCCTGCGCAGCGGCGAGGACACTATCGTCATCGCCATCGGCTCGGGCGAGTGGGTCTGGGACAGCCTGCTGACCTCGTCCTAAAGCCAGCGCTGGATCGCCGGAAAATCTCGGCCGCCACATATTTGGCGATGATGCGTCATTTTGGCGCCTTGCCGGTGATCCAACGCCGAACACCGTTCGTAGAAGCCTTCGTGTCAGGACGCCGATGTCGGCGCCGACGCAGTCGAATTTCGGCGCGGGAGGCTGGGAATGAGCAGAGGCAAGTTTGGCGGGACCGCCATGGCGTTGATCATGGCGGTGTCCTTCGGCGCTGGGCAGGCGCAGGCCTCCAGCCACCGTGAAGCGCCAGGGATCACCAAGTCGCCCAAGGTCGACGGCACCGATTTCTACATGTTCCGCAGCTATGAGCCGGGTCGCTCTGGCTTCGTCACCTTCATCGCCAACTATCAGCCTGGCGAAGACCCCGGCAGCGGTCCGAACTACTACACGATGGATCCTGACGCGGTTTACGAGATCAGCATCGACAGCGATGGCGACGCCAAGGAAGACCTGACCTATCAGTTCAAGTTCACCAACACGCTGCGCGGCGGCAAGGGCACGACCCTGAACATCGGCGGCAAGACCCTGCCGGTCGCGGTCCGTCAGACTGGCCAGGTCACGAGCGTCGATGACACCGATCTGGGCGAGATCGAGGAATACACGGTCACCCAGATCACCGGTGATCGCCGCAGCGGCACGCGCGCCAACGTGACGAACGCCTCAGGCGGTGCGACGACCTTCCGCAAACCGTTCGACAACGCCGGCCAGAAGAGCATCCCCGACTATCCGGCCTATGCCGGCCAATTCATCTATTCGGTCACTCTGCCGGGCTGCGCCACGGCGGGCCGGGTCTTCGTCGGCCAGCGCGCCGAGGCGTTCGCCGTCAATCTCGGCCCGACCTTCGACCTGATCAACTACGTGCCGATCGACGGCGCCTCGTTCCCGGGCGGCATCACCCAGAGCCGCGCCAACGATGACTTGGTCGGCAAGAAGAATGTCACCTCCATCGCCCTGGAAGTGCCGATCACTTGCCTCACCGGTACGGGTAACGGCGTCATCGGCGCCTGGCAGACCGCCAGCCTGCCGCAGGCCCGCATCCTGAACCCGAAGGCCGCCTACAACGCCAACGCCCAGCAAGGCGGCGCCTATACCCAGGTCTCGCGCCTGTCGGCGCCGCTGGTCAATGAGCTGGTGATCGGCCTGCCGGACAAGGACACCTTCAACGCCGTGAAGCCGACGGCCGATTCGGCCCTGGCGGACTACGTGACCAACCCGACCTTCCCGGCGATCGTTGACCTGCTGTTCCGTGCGCCGGTCAATGCGACGCTGGGCACGAACTTCGCCAACATCGCGCCGTCCAACCTGCCGCGGAACGATCTGGTCGCCGCCTTCCTGACGGGCATCAAGACGCTGAACCAGCAGAAGACGGTCACGCCCTCGGAAATGATGCGCCTGAACACCGCGATCAATCCGACCCCGCGCGACACGCAAAAGACCCTCGGCGTCGCCGCCGACGATCTGGCCGGCTACCCCAACGGCCGCCGTCCGGGCGACGACACCGTCGACATCACCCTGCGCGTCGCCATGGGCCGCCTCTGCTATCCGGTGCCGATCAACGGCGTGCAGACCGACCTTGGACTGTGCAAGCCAGCTGACGCTCCGGTGGGCAATGCGCCGCTGACCGATGGCGCGCCGATCTCGGCCGCCGAGCTCCAGAACGCCTTCCCCTACCTGAACTCGCCGCTGTCGAACTCGCCGCGCACCGCCGCGCCGCACTCGTAAGGAGCGCCTGACATGAAGCGCACTTTGATCATGGGAACGGCGCTGATCTTGCTGGCCGGCAGCCTGTCGGCCTGCAAGAGCGGCAACAAGTCGGTGGAGGTCACTCCCCCGGCGCCGCCGGCGAAGTTCGAGGCCCAGTTCGGCGCGAACTTCGCCACGGCCTTCCAGGGCGCTCCCAACAGCGAACCGAAGGACGTCGCCGCCGGCGACGTCATCGCGGTCAGCCCGACCGCCGAGCCGGTCAACCTGCCGACCAGCTGACGAGCGCAAGGATGATCGGGGACTCCCGTTCGTCGAATGAGCGGCGGCGCATGGCCTTCGGGCTGTGCGCCGCCGTGCCCTTGCTCGCCTGTATGCTGACAGCCACGCCCTCACGTGCGCAAGTCATCGACATCGCGCCGGATGGCTCGACAACCACCTACAGCCAGCCCGCGATCTTCACGCCTGACGGCGTCAAGACAATCTCGCCCTCGGCTGAAGCCGCCCGCCCATCCCAGCCGTACCTCATAGGTCAGTTGATCACCGAGGCCGCCAACAGGCAGCGTCTCGATCCCGGTCTGCTGTCGGAGGTGGCCTGGAGGGAGTCTCGTTTCCGCCAGGAAGCCGTCTCTCCCAAGAATGCGGTGGGCTTGATGCAATTGACGGCCGGCACGGCGCGGGATCTCGGGGTGGATCGCTACGACCCCCGCCAGAACGTCCATGGCGGCGCGGCCTATCTGCGCAACATGCTCGATCGCTATGGCGGCGACGTCCGCTTGGCCCTGGCCGCCTACAATGCAGGTCCCGGCGCGGTGGACCGCTATCGCGGCGTGCCGCCCTTCGCCGAAACCCAAGCCTATGTCGCGGCCATCATGAGCCGCTTCGCCCGCCGGACCGCCGGCGTCGTCGTGCTCGCAACCAACCCCTGAAGGAGGCCGCCATCCGCCGCTCCAAGACACGCTTCGCCCCCGCCGCCTTCCTCGCCAGCGCGATGGCGGCCGGCGCGGCCCACGCCCAATCGATGGATCCGGCCGGCTCAGGCGCGATCACCGGCGCCATGGCCTGGCTGCAGGGCACGCTGCTCGGCACGGTCGCCACGGTCGCCGCCGTGATCGCCGTCGCCGGCGTGGGTTTCATGATGCTGACCGGGCGACTGAACTGGCGCTATGGCGCCACGGTCATCCTGGGCTGCTTCATCCTGTTCGGAGCCGGCGCGATCGTGGCCGGCATCCGCCAGACCTCGGGCGGCTTTTAGAACATGGCCGCCCAGTTGGAGCGCGACGTGGTCTTTGGAGCGCTGACACGGCCGCAGATGTTCGCGGGCGTCACCTACAGCTTCTTCGTGCTCAATGGCGTGGTCACGGCCGAGACCTTCCTGATCACCAAATCCTTCTGGGCGATCCTGATCGCCGTGGTCGTGCATCTGGCCGGTTATGTCGCCTGCCTGAAGGAGCCCCGGATCTTCGACCTCTGGCTGACCAAGGTTTCGCGCTGCCCGCGCGTGCGCAACTGGTCGGTCTGGCGCTGCAACAGCTACCGCCCATGAGCCAAGCTCCCGACGCGCGTCCGAAGGCCCGCCGCGCTCGCCCAGAGCGGGAAGCCAGCGCCGGCGCGCGCCTGCCCTATGCTCGTCACGTCGACGACACGACTCTGGCCACACGCGACGGTCTGCTGATGCAGGTGATCCACCTGGCCGGCCTGCCGTTCGAGACGGCCGACACCGACGAGCTCAACTACCGCAAGGCCCTGCGCGACGGCGCGCTGCGGGCCTTGGCCAATTCCCGTTTCGCCCTCTACCACCACGTGGTCCGCCGCGAGGTCTCGCCCCAGATGGAGGGAGAGTTCCCCGACGATTTCAGCCGCACCCTGGACGAGGCCTGGCGCGAGCGACTGGGCGCTCGAAAGCTCTATGTCAACGAGCTGTTCCTGACGATCGTGCGCCGACCGCTGCAAGGGCGCGGCGGCCTCATCGAAAGCGCGCTGAAGCTGGTTGGCGGCGGGAGGCCGGGACAGAACCAGGCCGTCGAGCAGGCCGAGAAGCGCGAGCTGGACGCGGCGCGCGAGACCCTGCTGTCGGCGCTGGCGCCCTATGGCGCGCGGGTCCTGGGCGTTTACGAAACCGCCGCTGGCCCCTGTTCAGAGCCACTGGAATTTCTCTCGTCACTGTTCAACGGCGTGGTGCGTCCCGTGGCGATGCCGCGTTCGGACCTGGGCGAGCACATCCCCTTCCGGCGTATCAGCTTCGGCAGCGAGACCGTCGAACTGTCGCGCGTCGGCGCCTTCGAGCGCGCCTTCTCGGCCATCTTGTCGATCAAGGAATATCCGCCCCAGACCTCGGCCGGCATGCTCGATGACCTGCTGCGCCTGCCGCACGAATTGGTCGTCAGCCAGAGCTTCGCCTATGTCGACCGCCAGGCCAGCCTGGAGCGGATGAACACCGTCCTGCGCCGCATGCGTTCGGCCGACGACGACGGCCACTCGCTGAAGCAGGGTCTGATCGCGGCCAAGGACGACGTCTCGACCGGCCGCGCGGCCTTCGGCGAGCATCACATGACCATCATGGTGCGCGCCGCCTCGCAGACCGCGCTGAACGCGGCCGTGGCCGAGGTCCATTCCAGCCTGACCGAGATGGGCGTCATGGCCGTGCGCGAGGACATCAACCTCGAATGCGCCTTCTGGGCCCAGTTCCCGGGCAACTTCAAGGATATCGCCCGGCGCGCGATGATCTCCACCGCGAATTTCGCCGGCTTCGCCTCGGGTCACAATTTCCCGATCGGCCAAGCGGTAGGCAATCACTGGGGCGCGGCGGTCACGGTGCTGGAGACGACCTCGGCCGGCCCCTATCACTTCAATTTCCACAAGGGCGACCTGGGCAACTTCACCCTGATCGGCCCGTCCGGCTCGGGCAAGACCGTGGTGCTGGGCTTCCTGCTGGCCCAGGCCCGCAAGTTCGACCCGCGCATCGTGTTCTTCGACAAGGACCGCGGCGCCGAGATTTTCCTGCGCGCCATGGGCGGCCGCTACGAGACGCTGCGGCCGGGCGAACCTACCGGGTTTAACCCGCTGCAATTGGCCGACACACCAGCCAACCGCGCCTTCCTGGCCGACTGGACGACACGACTGGTGACCCGTCCCGGCGAAGTGCTCGGCGCCGAGGATCTGGCGCGGATCAAGGACGCCGTAGACGCCAACTACGACCAGCAGCCGGCGTTCCGGCAGCTCTGCTATTTCGGCGAACTGTTCAGGGGCGACCGCCGCCCCGACGCGGCCGACCTGGCGGCCCGCCTGAGGCCGTGGTTCGGGACCGGCGAGCGCGCCTGGCTGTTCGACAACCCGCTCGACGCCCTGGACCTGGAAGCCCGCACCCTGGGCTTCGACATGACCCAGATCGTGGATCAGCCGACGCTGCGCACGCCCGCCATGATGTACCTGTTCCACCGGGTGGAGCAGCGGCTGGACGGCGATCCGACCATCATCGTCATCGACGAGGGCTGGAAGGCGCTGGACGACGACGTCTTCGTGGCGCGGATCAAGGACTGGGAAAAGACCATCCGCAAGCGCAACGGCGTGGTCGGCTTCGCCACCCAGAGCGCCCAGGACGCCATCGAGAGCCGCATCGCCAGCGCCATCATCGAGCAGGCCGCCACCCAGATCTTCATGGCCAACCCCAAAGCCCAGGCGCGCGACTACATGGAAGGCTTCGGCCTGACCGAGCACGAGTTCAACCTCGTGCGGTCTCTGCCCGACACCTCGCGCTGCTTCCTGATCAAGCACGGGGCCGACAGCGTCGTCGCCCGCCTGAACCTGGCCAGCGCGCCGGAACTGCTGACCGTCCTGTCCGGCCGCGAGCGCACGGTCCGCATCCTCGACGCCCTGCGCCAGGACGTCGGCGAGAATCCGTCCGACTGGCTTCCCAAGCTGATGGAGCGGGTCTGATGGCCGGCTTCTGCGCCCAGCCGCTGCCTGACGAAGGCTTGGTCGACGGCCTGCTGGTTTCGGTCGATTGCAATGTGCGCTCGATGTCCGAGGCCGCCTATGGCGCGTTGGCCCAGCCCAACTCGCCGGTCGCGCTGGGCCTGACGACACTGCTCACCCTGTACATCGCCCTGATCGGCTACGGCCTGATGGTCGGCCGCACGCCGCTGCGGGTCAGCAGCATCACCGTCAGCGTCATGAAGATCGGCGTCGTCCTGGCTTTGGCCACCCAGTGGCCGACCTACCAGCACCTGGTGTTCGACACCCTGTTCAACGGCCCTGCGGAACTGGGCGGGCTGATGCTCGGGGCCACCGATCAGATAGGCGGCGGCGTGGGCAACGACATCTTCGGCGCCTTGCAGGCCGCCTATGACGAGATGCAGGCCTCGGCGATCGTGTTCGGACGCGGCGTGACGGGCTTGTCCTCGCCCCTGACCGGCGGACCGGGCGGCGCGGCTCTGGCGCTGAACCTGTCCTCGCTGCTGCTGATGCTGACCAGCCTGGGCGTGATCCTGGCCGCCAAGATCGCGCTGGGCCTTCTGCTGGGCCTGGGCCCGCTGTTCGCCAGCCTGCTCCTGTTCGAAGGCACCAAGGGGATCTTCGAAGGCTGGCTGCGCGCCTCGGTCGCCTTCGCCCTGGCGCCGCTGATGGCGGTGCTGGGCCTGGTCGTGCAGTTGATGATGCTGGAGCCGCACTTGGTGCTGCTGGCCGACAACCGCGCCCAGAACATCACCGACATCGCACCAGCCAGCGCCATCATGCTGCTGACCCTGATCTCGACTGGCGTCAGCCTGGCCTTGGGCGTGGCGGTCGGCGTCATAGCCTTCAGCCTGAAGCTGCCGCGTTGGGGCGAGGCCACATCGTCAACGACACCCCAGGCTCCGCCGGCCCCACCCGCGCCGCTGATGCTTGCGACCTCCGGCGGCGTGACCACCGCGCCGTTCGAGCCGCGCGCCGCGGCGATGGTGGCGGCTGTGGCGGCCATGGATCGCCGCGAGCAGGTCGTCACCCGGGCGACCTCATCCGGCGAAACGCAGTCGCGCCTGCGGGTCGACACCAACACCGCCCCCACCACCGCCAACGTCGTGACGCCGTTCGGCCAGACCTACCGCCGGGCCGCCCAGCCGGGCCCTGCCGCCAGTGTCCAGCGGAGGGACAAATGAAACTCGAAAAGCCTCCCACCGCCGCGCGCGACGCCTATTACGAAGACGCCAACACCTGGTCGCGCGACGTCCACGGCGCCCTGCGGGCCTCGCGGAGCATGGCTTGGCTGGTGGCCATCGCCTTCGGGATCATCGCCCTGCTCGAGGCCGTGGCGCTGATCGTCATGATGCCGCTGAAGACGGTCGTGCCCTATACGATCACCGTCGATCGCCAGACCGGCTATGTCGAGACGGCCGCCGGCATCCTGCCCGGCAAGCTGACCCAGAACACCGCCGTCACCCAGGCCTTCCTGGCCCAGTACGTCCTGGCGCGTGAAGGCTTCGACGCCACCGACTTGCAGGCCAACTATCGCAAGGTCGCCGTCTGGTCCTCGGGCGACGCGCGCAACCGCTATCTGCGCGACATGGCCGCCACCAACCCGCAAAGCCCGGTCAAGCTCTACCCCGCCACCTCGGTGCTGCAGCCGATCATCAAGAGCATCTCGATCCTGTCGCCGAGCAGCGCCATCGTCCGGTTCGACGTGGAACGGCGCGACTATGGCGCCGCCTCGGGCGAGCGCAGGTCCTATGCGGCGGTGATTGGCTACCGCTACAGCGACGCGCCGCTGCGCATGGAAGACCGCCTGCTCAACCCGCTGGGCTTCCAGGCCACCTCGTATCGCCGCGATTCCGAGATGATCGGCTCGACCGCCGCCTCGCAGGGCACACGCTGATGCGGGCCTGCCTTCTGGCCGTTGCGCTGACCGTCCTGCCCCTGGCCGCGCACGCGGCCCAGGTCCCTCGGCTGGGCCTGGCCGATCCGCATATCCAGAGCGTCGACTACGACCCCGACCAGCTCGTGCTGCTGAAGGGTCAGCTCGGCTACCAGATCATGATCGAGTTCGGGCCGGGCGAGCGGCTGGAGAGCGTCTCGATCGGCGACTCCCTGGGCTGGCAGGTCACGCCCAACCGCAACGCCAACGTGTTGTTCCTCAAGCCGCTGGAGCGCAACGCCGCCACCAACATGAACGTGGTCACCAACCAGCGCCGCTACGCCTTCGAGTTGGGCGTGCTGCCCAAGGGCGCGCGCACCACGACCGCGCCGTATATCCTGCGCTTCGTCTATCCGCAGATCGCCGTGGCGCTGGACACCGCGCCCCCGCCCGACCTGCCGCCGGAGGAGCGCAACCGCGCCTACACCGTCACCGGCTCGGCAGAGAATGCGCCCGCGCGGGTCTTCGACGACGGCCGCATGACCTATTTCGCCTGGGCGCCCCTGGCGTCGGCGCCGGCCATCTTCGCCGTCGGAACGGACGGCAAGGAGAACCTCGTCAACTACGGGGTTCGCGGGCCCTACACCGTGGTCCAGCAATTGGCCCCGCGCTTCGTCCTGCGCAGCGGCAAGGCCGTCACCACCGTCACCAACACCGCGTTCGGCGCGGCGGGCGCACTCCAGGCGGCGAACCCATGACCATGCCTCCCTCCTCGCCCATCGACGAGACTTTGGAAGACGAGGCCGAGCCCACCGTGGCCAACGCACCGAGCGGACCCGGCGGAGCGCTGGTGTTCGCCGGCTTCACCCTGGCGGCGGTGCTGCTGTTCATGGTGCTGAACAACCACCGTCTGCGGCAAGCCGAGCCCGTGACCCAGGCCACGACCGGCGGCGTGCAGCCGGCCGTCTGGTCGCCGCCGCCGCTGGAGCTGGAGCCCCAGCCGATCGCGACCGGCCCCGGCGCGCCCTTCAGCGGCCTGCCAACCCAGGTCATGCCCACGCCCGTAGCCGTCGTCGACAACCGCCCGCCTAGCCCGGGCATCGTCATGGCGGCTCCGCCACCCGTCGGGGCCGCCAATCTCGATCAGCGTCGCCGAGCCCCCTCCGTCGTGGTGGATTTCGGCGGCGGTCAACGCGAAGCCGGCGCGGCGGCCTCGGGCGCCCCCATCGGCGCGC
>JAEXJH010000455.1 GCA_023445955.1 Pseudomonadota bacterium | reverse complement strand
CGGTTAACAGGGCCGCGGTGACCAGACGGCTGTCGTCCAAGGCGCGGACGTCGTCGACCAGTTGGTACAGGAAGGTGTTGCGCGGGTCGGTGATCGGCGTCTCGTTGGCCACGCTCCCCAAGACGATCGAGGCGCGGTTGCGGTCGCGGCGGATGTTGTCGGCCAGCATGTCGCGCGCCAGCTTCAGGGTGCGCGGATTGCCGAAATCGACCAGCCAGTAGACGGGGATCTCGGACCAGACCAAGAGGCCCATCTCGTCGGCGACGCGGGTGGTGATCTCGCTGTGCGGATAGTGGGCCAGGCGCACGAAGTTGCCGTGCAGGCCGTCCTTGACCTCGGCTAGCAGGGCGCGGGCCCCGGCTTCGGTGATGGTGCGGGCGGGGTTCTCGCCGAACTCCTCCTCGTGGATCGAGATGCCGCGCAGGAAGATCGGCTTGCCGTTCAGCAGGATCTGGCTGCCCTTGGTCTCGACGGTGCGGAAGCCGACCCGGTCGGTCAGCTTGTCCTCGCCGGTCTGGACGACGACGTCGTAGAGCTTGGGCTTCTCGGGCGACCAGCGGACCAGGCCCTTGGGCGCGGCGGCCGAGGCGTTCAGCACGCCGCTGGCGTCGGTCTTGCCGGTGACGTCAAGGCCCAGCTCGGCGACGCGGACATGGACCTCCTGGCCCGCGGCCTGGGCGCCGTCCAGCTTCACGGTGGCGGCGATCCTGCCGTCCTTGGTCAGCCGCACCCAGGCCTCGTCGACGAAGGTGCCGGGGGTGATCACCAGGCGCATCGGACGGGTGATCCCGCCATAGTTCTCCCAGTCTGTGACCGGCGGCGGCACGCCATCGGCCTGGGGCGTGGAATCGACGCCGACCGTGACCTGGTTGTTGCTGGCCCGCAGGACGTCGGTGACCTCCAGCGAGAACGGCGTGAAGCCACCCTCGTGCTCGCCCACCGGCTTGCCGTTCAGGAACACCTTGGCGGTGTAGTTGACCGCCTCGAAGCGCAGGAAGGCGCGCTGGCCGGGCTTCAGGGTCGGGGCGTCGAAGCGGCGCTCGTACCACATCAGACCCTGGTAGTAGCGCAGGCTCGGATCGTGCCCGACCCAGCCTTGCGGCAAGGTCGCGGTCGGCGAGCGGTCCATGTCGTATTCGTAGAGCGCGTTGGGCTTGGCCTTGGTGACCGCGTCGACATCGACATCGTCATAACGGCGGTGGCCCTCGCCGGGCGCGCCGCGGTGGAAGCCGGCCAGGCCGTCGCGATACGGGTCCACGGAATAATGCCAGGTCCCCGAAAGGTCCTGGCCGTCGCGGTTGTCGGCCCGGGTGAGCGTGGGTGAGGAAGCGGATGCGCCAAACGGCGCCAGCAGGGTCAGCGCGCATGCCGCGCCAATCAGAGCCTTCAGTCCCATCGCTTCCTCCACAGCCGTTCGGCTTGTCGCAGAGGTTGAAGCACGGGCGGTGGCCAGGGTGCAAGGAAAAGTGGTCAGGCCACTTTGGGTAAGAGAAAGGCGGCCAAGCCAGAGGCCGGGCCGCCCTTCGTTAGATCAGCTTAGAAGCTCTTGCGAACCGTGACGCCGTAGGTGCGCGGCGCGTTCGGATAGCCGCTGTAGCTGCCGTCCTGAGCCACCGTCGGGAAGGCCGAGATCAGGCTTTCGTCGTTGGTCAGGTTGCGGGCCCACAGGCCGATTTCCAGCTGGTTGGGCTTGTTGATGATGCCCAGGCTGGCGTTGATGACGTTGGTGTCATAGCTGGCCAGGGCCGGCGAGACGGTTTCCGTCAGCTGAACCTTGCTGCTGTAATCGTATTCCACGCGGGCGTAGCCGCTCCAGTTCTCGCCGAGATCGTGGTTGATCGTCGCCGAGGTCGAGAAGTTCCACTTCGCGATGCCGGCCGGGGTGTCGCCCGTCAGGTTGCGGAAGTTGGGACGACGGCCGGTGGTCGGATCGACCGGGCAGCGGACGGTGTCGAAGGTCACGCAGGCTGCGCCGGTGAAGCTGTCGTACTTCGGATCCAGATAGGTCACCGAAGCGGCCAGGTTCAGCCATTGGACCGGACGCCAGGCGCTGTCGACTTCGAAGCCCTTGACCGACTCCTCACCCGCGTTGACCAGGCTGTAGCCGAGGCCGGTGAAGGCGTTCGACTGGAAGCCCTTGATCGACTGCTTGAACACCGCGACGTTGGCGTAGCCGCCCGGGAAGTTGGCCTTCACGCCCAGTTCGTAGACGCTGACGTCTTCCGGATTGGCGGTGCGGCCCACGCCGTTGGCGTTCGGCGGACGGCTGTCCGACGACAGGTTGAAGGCGCCGGCCTTCCAGCCCGTGGAGTAGCTGACATAGGCGTTGATGGCGCCGAAGTCGTAGGCCGCGCGAACGGCGTAAGTGACCTTGTCGCCCTTCAGTTGGCCCGACTCCGTGGCGTTCGGATAGTTGACCGGGCCGTGGGTCGGGTCGTTGCCGTAGAAGAACTGCAGGGCGCCCAGGGCGCTATAGATGTTGCCCGGCAGGCCGAGGGCCGTGAACTGCGGCACCGCGCCCAGGTTCAGCGCCGAGAACGGGTCGTTCATGACGACGTTCGAGCGGGCCTTCTTGGTGTCGTTCATATAGGCGAGGCCGCCGGTCAGGGTCAGCTGCTCGGTGACCTTGTAGTCGAACTGGCTGAACAGCGAGTACGACTCCTGCTTCATATTGTAATAGTCGCTCAGGCCTTGGCCGGCCTGGAAGTAGGTCGAGCCGGGGCGGATCGACGGCGTCACCAGGCTCTGCAGGAATTCCAGGGCGTAGATGTTCGACCGGCCCGTCAGAGCCGGACGCAGCGTGGCGGGCAGAGCGCCCAGCAGCGTGGCCGGAACGGCGCCGCCCAGCGCGTCGGCGAACGCGCGCACATCGCTGCCGTAGGTGATGGTGCGGCCGGTATCCAGCTTCTCGTTCTGATAGAAGCCGCCGATCAGGTAGTTGAACGGACCGTCGCTGTTCGACGCCAGGCGGATTTCCTGGGTGAAGGTCTTGATGGTGTTGGCCGTGCGGTTGTTGGAGATGTCCGCGCCGGTGAAGTCGATGTCCTGGAACGAGGCGTTCTTCTGGTTCCGATAGGCCGTGATCGCGGTCAGCTTGGCGAAGCCGAGATCATGATCCAGCTGGCCCGAAATGCCCTTGCCCGACAGCTTGTTGGCCGGGTCGGTGTTGAAGATCACGTCGCGGTCGAAGATCTTGGTCGTGTCGCTGATCGGCTTCTTCAGGATGCCGCCGATGGCCAGGGTGGCCGGGCCGTTGAAGATCGAGGTCACGCCGCAGCACGTCTCGTTGATCTTGTTGTAGTCGGCGATGACCCGGAACGAGGTCTTGTCGGTCGGCTCCCACAGCGCGTCGGCGCGGATCGACCAGCGGTTGCGGTCGTTGACGTCGCTGCCGGTGGTCAGGTTGGTGAAGTAGCCGTCGCGCTTGTTGACGCTGCCCGACAGGCGCACCGCCAGGGTCTCGCTGAGCGGGCCGGTGATCGTGCCCTTGATCTGGCGGGTGTTGTAGTTGCCGTAGGTGCCTTCGACCTTTGCGCCGAAGTCGAACTGCGGCTTCTTGGTCACGATGCTGATCGCGCCGGCCGACACGTTCTTGCCGAACAGGGTCGATTGCGGGCCGCGCAGCACTTCGACGCGTTCGATTTCCGGAAGGTCGTCCAGGGCCGCGGCGGAGCGCGAGCGATAGACGCCGTCGATGAAGATGCCGACCGAGCTTTCGATGCCGTCGTTGCCGTTGCCGTTGCCGAAGCCGCGGATGACGAAGTTGGTCTGGCCGGCGGCGTTGAACTGCTGGACCTTCAGCGACGGAACGACCGACTGCAGGTCGATCAGGTCGCGGACCTGGGCGCGTTCGATGGTCTGCTGACCCGTGACGGCGACCGAGATCGGCACGTCCTGCAGGGTCTGTTCACGCTTGGTGGCGGTGACGACGATTTCCGAGATCGAGTTGCCGTCAGCCTGCGTGGTTTGCGCGTAGGCGGGGGCGGCGATGGCGAGCGCGAGGGCCGAGACCCCCAGAAGATGGACGTTTCTCATTACTAACTCCCTGTTTTTCTTTATTATCTGCCGCGTTTCTTCCCATTCCGCCTCGAGCAATCGCGGATTTCTTTTGGGGAAGAGCGGGCGTGTTGACGTGAGGGAAGGGCGATCCAGGCCGACCGCGTGTATCGCACGAAGCGATCGCTAGCCCTTGGCCTTGGATGAGGACGCTTTGCGTCATGTTTCCGCCCCAGCGCGGATGTCTTGCATCCATCCGCAACTGGGGGTGATTTTAATATGACCTCGATATTCTAGCGCAAGTTAGAATTTTCGGTTTGCGCCAGAACGGGTTCTGGTGATGCTGGAAGGCATCGGTAGTCGCTCGACGCTAGAATCGAGCGCCCCGTGCAGGGAGAGAGAACGATTGGCTAAGGGCGTAGACCCTCTGGCCCTGGCGTCCCGCATCCTGGGGGACGACGCCAGGCCCATGGCGCAGAGCCAGAAGTCGGTGAAGAAGCGCGAGGCGATCCTGCGCGCGGCCATCGAGATCATCAACGCCAAGGGTTTCGCGGCGGCCACGATGACCGACATCGCCGCCGCCCTCGATCTGAAGGACGCGGCGCTCTACTACTATTTCCCCAACAAGCAGGCCCTGGCCTATGCCGGCCACCAGCAGTCGCTGGAGCGGTTCGAGGCCCTCCTGGTCAAGATCGACGCCGACGGCGGCACGGGCCTGTGCAAGCTGCGGCGTTTTCTCAAGGCCCTGCTGGACGATGCGGTCGATAACGGGCCGCAGCTCTATTTCGGCGACAGCTCCTATCTCGATCAGGATCAGCGCCAGGCGATCGAGGCCTGGACGGCGCGCCTCTCCAAGCGGCTCGAGCTGTTTCTGGAGGAGGGTATGGCCGACGGCACGGTCGCCCCCTGCGAGCCGGTCCTGGTGGTCCAGCTGATGGTCGGCATGCTGATCTGGCTGACCAAATGGGCGCCGGGCACGCCGGGCCTGACCAATGAGCGCCTGCTGGAGGCCATCGAGGCCATGGCCATGAAGGGCCTGGCCGGGCCTAAAGCCCCAGCTCCGCCCGAAGCTTGCGCGTAAGCTTGGCGGCGACCAGCCCGTGGGCGGACTTCAGCCAGTCGGCGACTTCCTCGGCGTCCAGCTCGGCCAGATCGTCGAACCGCACCCATTTGGCCCGAGCCAGATAGGGCGCGGGGATGGCGCGGCCGGTCTCGGTCAGCACCTCGAACGCTACGTCCGAAGCCTTGAACGAGATCCCGCCCTTGGGCACGGCGTTGCCGCGGACGGCGAACATCTTGCCGCCGACCTTGAAGACGTGGTCGTCGCCCCACTGGATCGAGAGCGTGGCGCCCGGCAGGGCCAAGCACGCCTTGTCGAACGCCTCCGGGGTCATCAGGCGTCGAC
>JAEXJH010000454.1 GCA_023445955.1 Pseudomonadota bacterium | reverse complement strand
CTCCCGCGCCCAGACCCTGGACGGCGGCGCGGCCATCGCCGCCCGCGCCGCGCGCGAACGGGTGCGGATGCGGTTGAACTAGTGCTGCGCCAGTCCGCCACCATCCTAGCGACGGCAGTCGTCTTAGGAACGACCGGATGCTTCGTCGGTGACGAGACGAACTGGGCGAGTCGTCGTCAGATCATCGACGCGGCCACTCATTGCGGGGTCCCGTCCTTCGAGCCGACCAAGGTCGGAGACGGCTGGGCCGGTTGGGTCGACAAGCAACTGCCGCAGCACCAAGCCAAGGAAGACTGCATCTACACCACCCTTCAGCAGCAGGGCCTGGTGGCGACGCGATAGCATCCCGTCCTCGCAATCTCGCTATTCGCACTTAACTAGACGGTCGCGGCCCTCTAGGTCTGGAGCCGCACAAGCTCAGGAGTCCCCATGTCGCTGCGAGTCGCCGTTCAGATGGATCCCGTCCTGGGGATCAACATCGACACCGACACGACCTTCCTGATGATGATGGAGGCGCAGAGCCGCGGGCATAAGCTGTGGTTCTACACGCCCGACAAGCTCTCGCAGGAGGACGGCCGGGTGTTCGCCCGCGCCCAGTCGCTGGAGCTTTCCGCCGTGAAGGGCGCGCACGCCAAGCTGGGCGAGGTCCAGATCATCGACATGAAGGACGACATCGACGTCGTCCTGATGCGCCAGGATCCGCCGTTCGACATGGCCTACATCACGGCCACCCACTTCCTGGACAAGATCCACCCCCACACCCTGGTGGTGAACAACCCGACCGAGGTGCGCAACGCGCCCGAGAAGCTGTTCGTCACCGACTTCCCGGGCGTGCAGCCGCCGACCCTGATCACGTCGGACCACGAGGCGATCTACGACTTCCGCGCCCGCCACGGCGACATTGTGCTCAAGCCTCTGTACGGCGGCGGCGGCTCGGGCGTGGCGCGTCTGTTGGCGGACGATCCCAACCTCGACGCCTTGTTGGAACTGCACGCCATGATCGGCCGCGAGCAGGTCATCGCCCAGAAGTTTGTGCCGGCCGTCAGCAAGGGCGACAAGCGCGTCCTGCTGGTCGATGGCGAGCCCGTCGGCGCCATCAACCGGGTGCCGGCCACCGGCCAGGTGCGCTCGAACCTGCGGGTCGGCGGCCGCGCCGAGGCGGTCGAACTGACCGCCCGCGACCTGGAGCTCTGCCGGATCATCGGCCCCGAGCTGAAGCGCCGTGGACTGATCTTCGTGGGCATCGACGTTATTGGCGAGTACCTGACCGAGATCAACGTCACGTCGCCGACCGGCGCGCAACAGCTCAAGCGCTTTACCGGTATCGACGCGGCGGCTGTACTTTGGGATCGCATCGAGGACATTCGCCGCAACGGTGGGTAACTCTGCGGAAATGCGAACATTTCCTGAAATGTTCGTTTTTCGTTCTTGCTCCATTTCGCAAGCTCTGCTTTGACTTGTGGATAAAGTCGTTATCCATGAGGGACTTGAATGGCCGCCAAGGTGGTCACGGTCGCGTTCGAGGGCGTCGAGGCCCGGCGTGTCGAGGTCGAGGTCCAGCTGACCACCGGTCAGCAGGTCTTCGTCATCGTCGGCCTGGCCGACAAGGCCGTCGCCGAGAGTCGTGAGCGGGTGCGCGGGGCGTTCGCGGGCCTGGGCCTCTCGCTGCCGGGCAAGCGCATCGTCGCCAACCTGGCGCCGGCCGACATGCCCAAGGAAGGCACGCACTTCGACCTGCCGATCGCCCTGGCGGTGATGTCGGCCATCGGCGTGATCCCCATGGATGCGCTGGACGGCTGGGCGGCGATGGGCGAGCTCTCCCTGGACGGCCGCATCGTGCCGACGGCCGGCGCCTTGCCCGCGGCGATGGCGGCCGGGGCCATGGACCTGGGCTTGATCTGTCCGGAGGCCTCCGGTCCCGAGGCGGCCTGGGCCGGCGAGACGCGCATCCTGGCGCCGCGCTCGCTGGTGTCGCTGATCAACCACTTCCGCGGCAGCCAGATCCTGTCAGCCCCCGCGCCCGGTCCGATCGTCGAGGGCGAGCGGCCCAAGGACCTGCGCGACGTGAAAGGCCAGGAGCACGCCAAGCGCGCTCTGGAGATCGCCGCGGCCGGCGGTCACAACCTGCTGTTCGTTGGTCCGCCCGGCTCGGGCAAGTCGATGCTGGCCCAGCGTCTGCCCGGCCTGCTGCCGCCGCTGACCTCCTCCGAGCTGCTGGAGACCTCGATGGTCCATTCGGTGGCGGGGCTGATCGCGCGCGGGGCGCTCACGCGGGACCGGCCCTACCGCGCGCCGCACCACAGCGCGTCCATGGCTGCGTTGACCGGCGGCGGACTGAAGGCCAAGCCGGGCGAGGTGTCGCTGGCCCACAATGGCGTGCTGTTCCTCGACGAGTTGCCTGAGTTTGGCCGCCAGGCGCTCGATAGCCTGCGCGCACCGCTGGAGACCGGCGAGGTGATGGTGGCCCGCGCCAACTTCCACATCCGCTATCCGGCCCGGGTGCAGCTGGTGACGGCCATGAACCCCTGCCGCTGCGGCCACGGCGGGGCCGGGCGCGGAGCTTGCGGCAAGGCGCCCAGATGCATTCTGGATTATCAGAGCCGGGTCTCGGGTCCGCTGATGGATCGCATCGACCTGGCCGTCGACATGCCTGCGGTCACCGCCGCCGACCTCTCTCTGCCACCGCCCGCCGAAGGCACTGTCGAGGTCGCTGCCCGTGTGGCGCGGGCAAGGACGCTGCAGGCCGACCGCGCCGAGGCGCTGGAGGTCGTGGATGGTCTCAACGGCAGGGCGGAGGGGGCTTTCCTGGAAAGGATCACCGCCCTCGACGCCACCGGCCGCGCCTTGCTGACCCAGGCCGCCGAGGCGGGCCGGATCAGCGCGCGGGGCTGGACCCGCACCCTGCGCCTGGCGCGCACGATCGCCGACCTAGAAGGGTCGGCCAGCGTCCGCCGCGTCCACGTGGCCGAAGCCCTGGCCTATCGCCGCGCCACGACGACAGGCCAGGAAGGCGTTCCCGCCTAGGCTCGCGTCCGGTGCAGCTTGTGCATGTCGTCGCGGCGCAGACCGCCGATGGCGGCGGCGACGCTGGCGGCGAAGGCGCTGGTCAGGGCGCCGATGCCGAGGAACAGCGACAGCTGCGCGCCGATGTGGGCCGCGCGCAGAACTTCAGCGGGCGACAGCTCGACTGCGACCGGCGGCGTCGCGGCCGGGGCGGCCAGCGCGCCCAGGACCAGCAGGCCCACCACGCTCGCGGCCCAGGCCAGCAGGCCGTGGGCGGTGTCGCGGAAATGGACCTCGTGGTCGTGGACGTTCAGCCACTTGGTGCGCAGCCGCCCGGCGACATAGCCGCCCAGCATGCTGGCGACCACCTGGGCGGCGATGAAGATCGCGCCCAGCGCCGGGGTGAAGTCGTTCGCCGAGACGCCGGCCGGCCAGCGCGGGGCGACCTTCAGGCCAAAGCCCGCGCACAGCGACAGCAGCACGAACAACAGGGCGATCGTGGCGACGGCGCCGGCCAGGACAGCGTCCCAGCTGACGGCCGACTGCTGTTCCTCGCCCACGTGGACATCCACGGCTGGGGCGATCAAGTCAGATGATAGGGCCATGACGATGTCCCGCCCTTTCTCAGAAATGGTGCGTGCAGAAGGCGAGCAGCAGAATGATGGGCAGCGGCACTCCCAGGAGCGCCAGAAGGATCGATCGCATCGCGTGGACTTCCCTGCTTGAGAATAATCGGCGACGTCGTTTCCGGAGGCGGCGCCTGGTTCTCGCACAACGACACAGCTTGGCTGGCAGTTCCGGTGTTTGACCGCCCGTTAAGCCGCACCCGCTAACCTTGATCTCCATGAGCGATCCGAAACCCGGCGTCACGCCCGAGCAGCTGGCCACCCTGAGCCATGAGTTCCGCACCCCGCTGAACGGCGTGCTGGGCATGGCGCGCCTGCTTGAGAACACCAAGCTGACGGCCGAGCAGCGGTCCTACGTCACCGCCCTGCGCGAGAGCGGCGACCACCTGCTGTCGCTGGTCAATGACGTGCTGCACTTCGCCCGCCTGGGCGCGGCCTCGATCGAGCTGTCGCTGGCGCCGGTCGACATCGAGGGCCTGCTGCGCCAGGTCGCCGAGCTTATGAGCCCGCGCGCGCACGAGAAAGGCATCGAGATCGCCTGGGCGGTGCCGACGCCCCTGCCGACCATCCAGGCCGACGAAGGTCGCCTGCGCCAGATCCTGCTGAACTTCGCCGGCAACGCCGTGAAGTTCACCGAGGCCGGCGGCGTGCTGCTGACCGCCACGGCCACCCATGACGGCCGCATCCGCTTCTCGGTCGCCGACACCGGCCCCGGCGTCGCGCCGGAAGCCCGCAAGCGGATCTTCGAGGCCTTCGTCCAGACCGACATCACCCACAACACCCAGCTGGGCGGCGCGGGCCTGGGCCTGGCCATCGTCTCAACCCTCACCAAGGCCATGGACGGCGAGGTCGGGGTCGGCGGGGAGCTGGGCCAAGGCGCCGAGTTCTGGTTCGAAGCGCCTTTTGCGATCGCCGCTCCCGCGCTCCGCGCGGCGCCGCTGGACGGCCGCGCCGTGGCCATCGCCTCGCCCAACGCCATCGTCCGCGCCGCCACGGTGCGCCAGATCGAGGCGGCCGGCGGCCGCGCCTTCGCCGCCGTCGACATCGCCTCGGCCCTGTCGGGCGCGCCGGCCGACGCCGTGCTGCTGATCGACGCCGCCCTGGCCGGGCCGCGCGGGGCGCTGAAGCCGCCCGCCGGCCGCAAGGCCGTGGTGCTGCTGACGCCCGAGCAGCGCGACCGCATCGAACCACTGAAGACCGCCGGCTTCTCGGGCTATCTGATCAAGCCGCTGCGCGCCGCCTCACTGGTCGTCCAGGTGCTGCAGGCCGGCGAGACGGAAACCGCGCCGGCCGCCGAGACCGCCCCCGACGACCGCATCGCCGGGGCCGTGGCCCAGGGCGTGCGCGTGCTGCTGGCCGAGGACAATCCGATCAACGCCCTGCTGGCCCGCACCCTGCTGGAGCGCGAGGGCTGCAAGGTCGACCGCGTCGCCGACGGCGAGCAGGCCGTGGCCGCCGCTTCTGCCGGCGCATACGACCTGATCCTGATGGACCTGCGCATGCCGGGCATGTCCGGCGTCCAGGCCGCCAAGGCGCTTCGGGCGAAAGGCGTCGCCTCGCCGATCGCCGCCCTGACCGCCGACGCCTTCGACGAGGACAAGCGCACTTGCCTGGCCGCCGGCATGGATGATTTCCTGGTCAAGCCCCTCACCCAGGAAGCCCTGCGCGACGCCCTCAAGCGCTGGACGACATCCGGCGTCGCCTCCGGCTGGACGAAAACCGCGACGCGAGCCAAGGTCGCCGGCTAAGGACGGGGGCGTTTCTCCTCGTCAGGGGGATCGCCAATGACCGACGCCGCACCACAGGAGAAGAAGACCCTTCTCCAGACCCTCGCCTTCTTCGGCGAGCGGCGCAGCCTGGTGATGCTGGGCCTGGGCTTCGCGTCGGGCCTGCCGTTCATGCTGATCTTCGACACCCTGTCGCTGTGGCTGCGCGATGCGGGCCTGTCGCTGGCGGTGATCGGCTTCTTCAGCCTGGCCACCCTGTCGTTCTCGTTCAAGTTCCTGTGGGCCCCGCTGATCGACCGGGCCAAGGTGCCGTTCCTGCACGGCCTGCTGGGCCATCGCCGCGCCTGGATGCTGGTCTGCCAGGTCCTGATCATGCTGGGCCTGCTGGCCATTTCCGGGCTCAACCCGGCGACCAACCTGCCGCTGATGGCCCTGGTCGCCGTCCTGGTCGGCTTCGCGACCGCCACCCAGGACATCGTCATCGACGCCTGGCGGATCGAGGTGGTCGACACCGAACGCCAGGGCCAGATGGCCGTGGCCGTGCAGTGGGGCTATCGCGGCGCGATGATCATGGCCGGCGCCGTGCCGCTGCTGCTGGCCGAGCGCTTCAACTGGAACATCTCGTACCTGTTCATGGCCGTGGCCATGCTGATCGGCGTCGCCGCCACCTTCGCCGCCCCGCGCGAGGCCGCCCACGCGATCCGCCCGATCCACACCGACGGCGTCCAGCAGCCCAAGGCCCTGGAGATCGGCGAGTGGCTGGTGCGCCTGATCATCCTGGTGGCCGGCGCCCTGCTGATCGGCTCGGGCCTGTCGGGCGATGCGGGCCTGCTGAGCAAGTTCGTCGGCGGCCCGGCCCTGGAAGAGGCCTGGAAGGCCAAGCCCAACGGCATCTGGCTGCAGCTGCTGGGCGTGCTGATCGGCCTGGGCGTCGTGGCCATCGCCGCCTCGCCGGTGCCGAAAGTGCCGACCAAGCCGGGCGTCTATCTGTCGACCGCCCTGGGCGCGCCGCTGAAGGAGTTCATGACCCGTTTCGCCGGAGTCGCCGGCCTGATCCTGGCGACGATCTGCGTCTATCGCGTCTCGGACTTCGTGCTCAACATCATGAACCCGTTCTACCGCGACATGGGCTTCACCCTCACCGAGATCGCCGAGATCCGGAAGGTGTTCGGCATCATCGCCTCGATGGCCGGGGTGTTCCTGGGCGGGGTGATCGTCGCGCGTTTTGGCCTGATGAAGGCCCTGATCATCGGCGCCTTCGCCCAGCCGCTCAGCAACCTGATGTTCGCCGTGCTGGCCATGAGCGGCCACAACACCGGCATGCTGTTCGCCTCGATCTGCATCGACAACCTGGCGGGCGGCGTCGCCGGCACGGCGCTGATCGCCTACATGTCCAGCCTGACCAGCGCCGGCTTCACGGCCACGCAGTACGCGCTGTTCTCGTCGCTCTACGCCCTGCCCGGCAAGCTGATCGCCTCGCAGTCGGGACGCATCGTCGAGGCCTCGGCCCACGCCGCCGAGCACGGCGGCTTCACCGCGCCGCTGAAGGCCCTCTTTACCCGCCTGCCGCCCGAGAGCTTCACCGCCGCCGGCGCCAAGCTGGGCGTCAGCGCCCAGGCGATGGCGGCCGGCTACACGGCGTTCTTCATCTACACGGCGCTGATCGGCGTCGTGGCGATCGTGCTGTCGTTCTGGGTGGCGGCGCGGCAGAAGCCGGCGGAAGACGCGGCTGCGGCCTAGACCTTCAGGCACACCACCTGGGCCACGCGCAGGTCGCGGCGCAGGCCGTCGGCCACGCGGCCGTAGTTCTCGGTGGTGATCGGCTCGGTCGGCGCGAACTCCGACGGCGAGGGCCGGCGGTGTGGGTCCAGCAGGGTCTTCAAGGTCTCGGGCGCGGTCGTGTAGATGCGGCCCCGGCGCGGGGCTTCGGCCACGGTCACGCCGATCACGCGGCCGGCGCTGTCCAAGGCCGGCGAGCCCGAGAGGCCAGCCAGGGTGCCTTTCAGCGTGTCGGTGCGACCGACCTCGGCCCAGACCAGCACCGGCTCGGTGCGGGCGCCGCGGCCATGCACGACCAGGTTCTCGCGGCCGAGCAAGCGCGAGGCGGCCTCGCCCGGATGGCCCTGCGGGAAGCCCGGATGATAGGCGCGCGCGCCGCGGCGCAGCGGGATGTCCAGGCCCAGCGGCACCGACGGCGCTCCGCCCTCGGTGGTCAGGATGGCCGCATCGGCCTTGGGATCGACATGGATCTTGGCCGCCACGCCGCGGCCATCGGCGACGACGATCGCGGCCTGCTTGCAGCCGTCGACCACGTGGCGGGCCGTCAGCCAGGTGCCGTCATCGCCGACCGAGAAGGCCGTGCCCGAACCCGGCTCGGGCTTGTCGGGCACCTGGACCACGATCGACGGGTCGAACGGCGAGGACGGCCCCAACGGCAGCCCTTCCTCGCCCGGCACCGGCGGCGGCGGCGGCGGCGCGTCCGAGCGCTCCTGCCGGCCGACGGCGACGATCACCAGGGCGCTGACGGCCGCGGCATAGACCAGCCAATCGGGAAGCTTGGGGAAATGCACTGTAACGCCCCCGGACCTTGCGTCCTCAGCCGGCCACGGCGGCGGCGAGGATCAGGGCGGTGGCCAGCTTGGCGCCGACCAGCAGGACGGCGGCCGAGATCTCGCCTTCCTGGATACGCTCGGGCAGGCCCTTCAGCACCATGTCGGTGACGCGGAACACCAGCAGCTGCACGGCGATCGTCGCCGCGCCCCAGATGCCGATCTCGATCACCGAGGTCGAGGCGGTCAGCGAGATGGCCAGCGGAATGGCCAGGCCAACCATCACGCCGCCCAGCGACAGGGCCGCGGCCGAATTGCCCTCGCGGATCAGGGCGATTTCCTTGTGCGGGGTCAGCAGCGCATAGAGCGTAGTGCCCAGGATCAGCATGACCAAGGTCACGCTGGCGTGCAGCAGGGTGACCGGGAAGCCGGTGGCGAAGGCCTGGACCTCGGGCGACTGGAGCTGGGACGGCATGGACGCGGACTACCCCGATAAACTTGCGGCCCACTGACTAACACGGGTCAGCGAGATTTGCGTAGGGGGCGCCCGCGTCAGGTGAGCGGCGGCTTACTTGTAGAAGCCTTCGCGCAGGTTGACGCCGTGCTCGACGAAGACCTTCAAGGCGCACAGCATGCCGGTCCAGCCCTCGCAATTGCCGAAAGCGGCCTTCTCGCCCGCGGCGTCGTCGCGCCAGCCAGCTTCGTGGATCCGGACCAGGGTGCGGCCATCGCCGGTGTCGGCGAAGGTCATGGTGACGGTAGTGGTGACACCGGTCGGCGAGCCCCAGCGCAGGACGATCTTCTCATTGGCCACGACCTCGACCACCTCGACCGGGAACGCGCCCGGGAAGTCGTGGAAGTCCCAGGTGACCGTTGCGCCGGACTCCAGCCGGCCTTGAGCGCCGCCGGTGGTGAAGTAGCCCGACAGTTTCTTGGGATCGGCGACAGCCTCGAAGACGTCCGAGACGGGCTTGGCGATGCGGCCGCTGACCGTGAATTCGTGGGACATGGATCATCTCCATCCTTGAGTGACGCGACCATGTGTTATAAACTTATAACATGTCAAGCGAGGACGAAGCCGACCTGATCTTCAAGGCCTTGGGCCACCGGGTCCGGCGGGCGATCCTGGATCTGCTGAAGGCTGAGTCGCTGACGACCGGCATGCTATGCGCGCACTTCCCCGCGCTGGATCGCTGCACGGTGATGCAGCATCTCTCCGTGCTGGAAGAGGCCGGCCTTGTCGTAGCCGAACGGCGTGGGCGCGAGCGGTGGAATCACCTGGACGCCCTGCCCGTGCATGCGATCCACGAACGCTGGATCGGGCCGTATGCGGCCTATGCGGCAGGGATGCTGAGCCGGTTGAAGCAGGTGGTGGAGGAACCCCAAACACCGCTCATCCCCGCGAAAGCGGGGACCCAAGCCGAGTCAGCGGATTGATCCGCGATCGCGCCACATCCTGAAAGTCCGCTTGGGTCCCCGCTTTCGCGGGGATGAGCGG
>JAEXJH010000453.1 GCA_023445955.1 Pseudomonadota bacterium | reverse complement strand
GGCCTCTACGCCGCCGGCGAGTGCGCCTCGACCGGGGTGCAGGGCGCCAACCGCCTGGCCTCCAACAGTCTCCTGGAAGCGGCCGTGTTCGGCGCCCGCGCCGGCCATGCGGCGGCGGCCGAGGGCGTAAGCGGCGGCGAACCGCTCAGCCTGGAGCCCCTGCCCGACCTGCCCGACGCCGCCTTCCAGGTGCTGCGCAAGGCCATGAGCCGCGACGCGGGCGTGATCCGCGACGAGGCCGGCCTGACCCGCCTGTTGGAACAGATCGACGCCTTGGAGCCGGCCTACGGGCCCTGCCCGCCGCTGGTCGCCGCCCGCCTGATCGTCGACGCCGCCCTGGCCCGCCAGGAAAGCCGCGGCGGCCACTATCGCCGCGACTTCCCGGCCACCGCCGAGCCCGCGCGCACCTTCGTGACCTTGGAGAATACGGACGCCACCGTCCGCTACGCCGCCGAATGATCCAGCCTCTCGACGACATCCTCGTCCGCCCGATCGTCGACCTCGCCCTGGCCGAGGACCTGGGCCGGGCCGGCGACATCACTGGCCAGGCCTGCATCGATCCGGACGCGCGCCTGTCGGTGGTCTGGGCCAGCCGCCAGGACGGTCGCGTCTCGGGCCTGTCCTGCGCGCGGCTGTCGCTGGCGGTGCTGGACCCGACTGCAAGCTTCGAGGTGGTGACGCCGGATGGCTTCGACGCCGCGCCGGGTGCGATCCTGGCTCGCGCGGAAGGCAACGCCCGCGCCGTGCTGGCCGCCGAGCGCACCGGCCTGAACCTGCTGGGCCGCCTCTCCGGCATCGCCACCCTGACCCGCACCTTCGTCCGCCTGGTCGAGGGCACGGGCGCGACCATCGTCGACACCCGCAAGACCACGCCGGGCCTGCGGGCGCTGGAGAAGTACGCCGTCCGCTGCGGCGGCGGGGTCAACCACCGCTTCGGCCTGGATGACGCCATCCTGATCAAGGACAACCACGTCGCCGCCTGCGGCGGGGTCGGCGAAGCCGTCCGCCGGGCGCGGGCGCATGCCGGCCACCTGGTGAAGGTGGAAGTCGAGGTCGACGGCCTGGACCAGCTGGACGAGGCGCTGAAGCACGGGCCGGACGTGGTGATGCTGGACAACTTCAGCCTGGCGGACCTGGCGCAGGCCGTGCGCCTGGCCAAGGGCCGGGCGGTGCTGGAGGCCTCGGGCGGGGTGAACCTGACCACCGTCCGAGCCATCGCCGAGACCGGCGTGGACGTGATCAGCGTCGGCGCGCTGACGCACTCGGCGCCGGTGCTGGATATCGGGCTGGACGCCAACTAGCGGCAAGGCGAGCCCCCTCTCTCTTAGAGAGAGGGGTCAAAAGATTCGCATCAGCTCCCGCACCACCATCGCCGCCAGCACCCCCGTCGAGATCGTGAACAGCAGGAACCGCACCGGGACCAGGTTGACGCTGACCTGCAGCACGCTGTGCAGCACGCGCACGATCACATAGGCCCAGGCCAGCTTGACGCCCGTGTCGTCGGCGTGGCCCGCGACCTGGATGGCCAGCGCCGCCGCGTAGAAGATCGTCGGCTGCTCCATCAGGTGGTTGTAGTTGTCGGCCGCCTGGCGGGCGGTGTCGGGCAGCACGTCCAGCGAGCCCGGGAACCGGGCGTCCTGCGGCTTGACCCCGGCCTTCTGCATGGCCGGAATGCGCTGGATGTACATCCACACCCACATCACCAGCGACCAGGCCACCAGCGCCATCACCGGCGCGATCATCGAACTGTTCACGTGAACCCTCCCCGTCTTTTGCGAGGAGGGTAGACGCAGAACGCCGGTATCGGAAAGGGCGCCGTTCGGGGAGGGCTAGGCCTGGCCCCGATCCCGGAACGGATCCGCCGGATAGACCCCCAGGATCTCGAACCGCTCGGAGAAGAACTTCAGCTCGTCCAGCGCCAGGGCCAGGCTGCGGTCCTCCGGCCGGCCGTCGACCTCGGCGTAGAAGAAGGTCGCGGTGAACGCCCCGCCCTCCATGTAGCTTTCCAGCTTGGTCATGTTGACGCCGTTGGTCGCGAAACCGCCCAGCGCCTTGTAGAGCGCCGCCAGCAGGTTGCGGACGCGGAACACGAAGCTGGTCACGCAGCGGTGGGTGAAGTCCGGGGCCGGCGGAGTCTTGTCGGCCGTCATCACCAGGAAGCGGGTGGTGTTGTGGCGCTCGTCCTCGATGTCGCGGGCCAGGATGTCCAGGCCGTAGATCTCGGCGGCCAGGGCCGGGGCGACGGCGGCGTGGGTCGGGTTGGGCTTCAGGGCCAGGGCCTTGGCCGCGCCGGCCGTGTCGCCGGCGGCCTCGGTCTCGACGCCCAGGCGCTTCAAGCTATTGCGGCACTGGCTGAGCGCGATCGGCATCGAGCTGACCACCTTCACGTCCTCCAGCTTGACGCCCTTGTTGGCCATCAACTGGAAGCGGATCGGCTTGAAGCGCTCGCCGATGATCTTCAGGCCCGAGGCCGGCAGCAGGTGGTGGACGTCGGCGACGCGGCCGGCGATCGAGTTCTCGATCGGGATCATGCCCAGCGCCGCGACGCCGGTCTTGATGGCCTCGAACGCTTCCTCGAACGTCTTGCAGGGATAGGCCTCGTAGTCCGGGAAGTAGGTCCGGCACGCCTCGTGGCTGTTGGCGCCGGGCTCGCCCTGGAAGGCGATCTTCTTGAGGATGCTCATCAGGCCTGCTTTCGTGCGGCTTCTAGATCAGAAGGATTGTCGACGGAGATCGGGGCGGTCTGCGCCACCGCCGCGCGGATGGTCAGGCCCAGCTCCATGGCGCGCAGTTGCTCCAGCTTCTCGCGCTTTTCGAGGGCCGAGGGGGCGGCGTCGTTGAACACCACCAGCGCCTCGCGGCGATAGCCGTAGATGCCGATGTGGCGCCACACCGGCGCGTCGCCATAGAGGGTCGAGCGGGTGAAATAGAGCGCGCGGCCGCTTTGGCCGTCGTCCTCCATGGCCAGCACGGCCTTGACCACGTCGGGATTCGACCGATCGGCGGGCGAGGCTTCCGGCGCCACGACGGTGGCGATGTCGGCGTCGTCGAACTCCTTAAGTATCCGGGCGCAGTCGGACAGGACGGCCGGATCGACGAACGGCATGTCGCCCTGCAGGTTGATGACCACGTCGTGCTCGAACTGGGGATCCAGCTGCGCCAGGGCCGCCAGGATGCGGTCCGAGCCGGACGGCAGGTCGGGATCGGTCAGCACCGCCACGCCGCCAGCGGCTTGAACGGCCTCGACGATTTCCGGATCGCCCGCGGCCACGGCCACGGGGCCGATATTGGCCGCCAGAGCCTGCTTCAGCACGCGGACGATCATCGGAACGCCGCCGATGTCGGCCAGCGGCTTGCCCGGCAGACGCGTCGCCGCCATGCGCGCGGGGATCAGAACGATCGGGTTCATGGCTTCAAATCTTTGCGGACCGGTTGCGCGAGGGGCGGTAGCGTGTAAGAGACGCGAGCGCAACATGACGCGCGCTGGGGACTCGTCTTCTCGATTCCGGCGCGCGGGTTTCAAGCCCGCTCTCGGGTGGGCCGACAAGAGGCTGACTAGGCTGAAATGAGCGACCTGACGTTCAACAAGATCGCTGGCGGCGTGCTGCTGACCGGCCTCGTTATTTTCGGTCTGCGTGAAGCGTCGGACATCGTCTTCAAGAAGCATGAAGTCGAAAAGGCCGGCTACGAGATCGCGGTCCAGGAAGAATCGGCCGGCGGCGCCGCCGCGGTCGACACCCCGCCCGATTGGAACGCGGTCCTGACCCCGGCCAACGTGGCCGCCGGTGAAGCCGTCTCGGCCAAGTGCGCCGCGTGCCACAAGCTGGACGCTTCGGACGCCAACGCCACCGGCCCGGGCCTGTGGGACGTCGTGGGCCGCAAGCCCGCCGCCCACCCGGCCTACAACTATTCGGGCGCCATGAAGGACTTCGCCGCGAAGACCCCGATCTGGGACTACGACGCGCTGTACACCTTCCTGAAGGCCCCGGGTAAGGACGTCCCCGGCACCAACATGACCTTCGTGGGTCTGAAGAAGCCGGAAGATCGCATCGCGGTCATCGCCTACCTGCACAGCCTGGGCTCCAAGCTGCCAGTCCCGCCGCCGCGTCCGGCCG
>JAEXJH010000452.1 GCA_023445955.1 Pseudomonadota bacterium | reverse complement strand
ATCGGCGCCGATAGGCGACGAGACGGAGGGGGCGCTACTTCAGCGGCGGATGGTCCACATCGACCTCCGCCACCAGGAAGTCGATGAACGCCCGCACCCGGGCCGGCAGCGGTCCGGCGTGGCCCACATAGACGGCGCTGACGTCCTCGGCGTCGCCGGGGTTGAAGGCCTCAAGCACCGGGACCAGCCGCCCGGCCTTGATGTCCTGCGCGATGTGGAAGATCGACAGCCGCGTCAGCCCCTGGCCGGCCAGGGCCAGGATGGCGGCGCTCTCGCCGTCGCCGACCATCACCTTGCCCTGCGCCGGCAGCTCGACCGTCGCGCCGTCGACCTCGAACGGCCACGTGTTGATGTGGCGGGCGAAGTTGAAGGTGATCAGGTCGTGACCGGCCAGGTCCTCGATCGTCGTCGGGGTCCCGCGCCGGGCCAGGTAGTCGGGCGAGGCGACCACCACCATCCGGCTTCGGCCCAGCTTGCGGGCCATCAGCTGCGAGGAACGCAGGGGACCGATGCGGATGGCCACCTCGGCCCGCTCGTCCATCAGGTCGATGACCCGGTCGGTGATGGTGACGTCCAGCTGCACCTCGGGATGAAGGGCGGTGAACTTCGGGACCAGCGGCAGCAGGTGGTGCACGCCGAACGGCACACTGGAATTGACCCGCAGGCGGCCGCGCGGGACGGCGCAGGCGCTGACCGAACGCTCGGCCTCGTCCAGGTCGGCCAGCACCCGCAGGGCGCGTTCGTGGAAACTCAGGCCCTCGGCGGTCAGCTGCAGCTTGCGGGTCGAGCGATTGATCAGCCGCGAGCCGAGGCGCGCTTCCAGCCGCGCCACCAGCTTGCTGACCGCCGACGGGGTCATGCTCAGCGCCTTGGCGGCGGCGGTGAAGCCGCCCTGCTCGACGACGCGGACGAAGACCTCCATCTCCCCCGAGCGATTGATGTCCGAGCGCGCCATTTGTGCCCTTACGTCACAAGTAAAGTTCCTTCATCCAATCTAATTCATCGAAGACGGCGGCGCTATCTGGGGGCCTGAACCTCACACGAGAGCCGCCATGCCCCTCGCCCTCTATGCCCTGACCGTCGGCGCCTTCGGCATCGGCGTCACCGAATTCATCATCATGGGCCTGCTGATGCAGGTCTCCGCCGATCTCGGCGTCTCGATCCCCACCGCCGGCCTCCTGATGACCGGCTACGCGCTGGGCGTCTTCGTCGGCGCGCCGATCCTGACCCTGGCCACCCGCCGCCTGCCCAAGAAGACCACGCTGCTGGTGCTGATGGCGATCTTCACCCTGGGCAACATCCTGGCCGCCATCGCCCCGACCTACGGCATCCTGATGGGCGCCCGCCTGGTCACGGCGCTGGCCCACGGCACCTTCTTCGGCGTCGGATCGCTGGTCGCCGTCTCGCTGGTCGCGCCCGAGCGCAAGGCTTCCGCGATCTCGATCATGTTCACCGGCCTGACCATCGCCACCCTGCTGGGCGTGCCGTTCGGCGCGTGGCTGGGCCTGGCCTTCGGCTGGCGGATGGCCTTCTGGGCCGTGGCCGGCGTCGGCGCCCTGGCCTTCGTGGTGCTGGCCGTCCTGGTCCCCAGCGCCAAGGAAACCGCCGAGCCAGCGCCGCTGCGCGAGGAGTTCGCCGTGCTGGCCCGTCCGCAGGTGCAGCTGGGCCTGGCCATGACCGTGCTGGGCTTTGGCGGGGTGTTCGCGGTCTTCACCTACATCCAGCCGATCCTCACCGAACTGGCCGGCTTCTCGCAGGCCGCCGTCTCGCCGATCCTGCTGGTGTTCGGCGCGGGCCTGGTGGCCGGCAACCTGCTGGGCGGCCGTTGGGCCGACAAGAGCCTGAACACCGCCCTGGCCGGCACGCTGATCGCCCTGACCGTGGTGATGCTGGCTTCGGCCTTCGCCTTCCACAGCCAGGTGGGCGCGGTGATCGCCGCCTTCCTGTTGGGCGCGGCCGCCTTCGCCACCGTGGCGCCGCTGCAGATGCGAGTGCTGAGCCAGGCCGGCGGCGCGGGCCAGGGCCTGGCCTCCAGCCTGAACATCGCCGCCTTCAACCTGGGCAACGCCTTCGGCGCCTGGCTGGGCGGGGCGGTGATCGACCACGGCCCGGGCCTGTCGGCCGTGCCGCTGGTCGCCGCCCTGGTGCCGCTGTCGGCCCTGGCGCTGGCCGGCTTCAGCCTGAGCCTGGAGCGCAAGGCTCGCCTGGCGACGGCCTAGCCTTCGTCCAGCGCCTTTTTGAGAAAGGCCGCGAGCTCGGCGTCGACGGCGGCGTCGGGCTCGCTGTCCAGAACGCCGCGTCGGCCTGCCGGGATGTGCGCGGCCGGGTCGCCGTTGGCGTGGAAGATGTAGTGCTCGAAGAACGCCCGCCAGGCGTTGCGCCGCTGGGCCGGCAGCCGGCGGACATTGCGCAGGGCGTGGACGAAGGCGTCGAACGGCGAGCCGGCCGGCTGCTCGGCCGCGTTCCACCAGTAGTTCACCAGCATGTTCAGCGGCCCGGTCGCCTGGACGTGATGCCACCACAGGGCCGGGATGTAGATGGCGTCGCCCGGCTCCAGCTCCGCCGACTGGGCGTGCTTCAGGGCCTCGGCGAACTTGGGAAAGCGCTCGAGATCGGGATCGTCCAGCGACACCAGGCTGATCGGCCGTCCGGCCGGGGTGAAGTCCAGCGGCCCGACATAGAGATTGCCCACCTGATCGGGCGGAAACAGCGTGAAGCGCCGCTGGCCGCCGACCACCACCGCGATGTTGTCGGACATGTCGTGATGGGTCTGGACCGTCGAGGCGTTACCGATCCACAGGCGCGGTTGGATGTCCTCGTTGAGAACGTCCAGGCGGTTGGCCTTCTCGAAGCCCGGCAGCACCGGCGCGATCGGGGTCGAGCCGACATAGATCGACAGCGGGTCGGCATGGTCGGCCAGGCGCAGCAGCTCGGCCAAGGCGGCCTTCAGCGGGGCGCGGCGGCGCTCGAAGTTCATGCCCGCGCCGGCCTCGTCATAGAAGAACCGCCCAGCGATGGCCGGCGGCCCGACCATGGCCTCGATGACCACGCCGCGGTCGAAGCCCGCGATGTAGTCGGCCAGGGCGTGGGGCGAGGTCCGCGCCGCCCGCACCGCCGGCCAGTCCCGCGCCAGCCGCGCAGCACGGCGGGCTGGTAGAGCGGGGTCAGGTCACGGGCGAAGCGGGCGGCGTCGATCTCGACGATTTCGGTCAGGCGACGCGAAGGGGGCATGGATGGAGTTCGGGAGGGTGAGCGCCTCGACGCTAGGCGCCGAAACCTCCGATTGCGTTGCGCTTCGTTGCGAGCCTGAAACGAACCGACGATCTGCCTGTCCATCGGGCGGAATGCTGCTAAGCAGCGCTTCATGCTGACCGATCCGTTCTTCTACGCGGTGGCGATCCCCGCCGTGATCCTGCTGGGCCTGGCCAAGGGCGGGTTCGCCGGGATCGGCGTGGTGGCCGTGCCGCTGATGGCGCTGGCGGTGTCGCCGGTCATGGCCGCTTCGATCACCCTGCCGATCCTGCTGGTCCAGGACGTGGTCAGCGTCTGGTCCTTTCGAAAGAGCTGGGACAAGGGCCTGCTGATCCTGATGCTGCCGGCAGCTGCGGTGGGGATCTTCCTGGGCTGGGCCCTGGCGGCCTTCGTCCGGGAGGCCGCCGTCGAACTGGCCGTGGGCGCCATCTCGGTCGCCTTCGCCCTGCAGCGCCTGTGGGCCGAGCGCGCGGTCAAGGCCGCCGCCCAGGTCGAGGCCACCCCCGGCCGCCCCTGGCTGGGCGCGATCTGCGGCGCGGCGGCCGGCTTCACCAGCCAGATCGCCCACGCCGGCGGCCCGCCGTTCCAGATCTATGTCCTGCCCCGCCGCCTGCCGCGCGACGCCTTCATCGGCACCAGCTCCATCTTCTTCGCCACCGTGAACTGGATGAAGGTGCCGGCCTATATCGCGCTGGGCCAGTTCACGCCCAAGGTGCTGGCCACCGCCGGCGTGCTGCTGCCCCTGGCCGTCGCCTCGACCTGGGGCGGGGTCTGGGTGGTGCGCAAGGTGCCGGCCGAGGGCTTCTACAAGGTCATCTACGTGTTGCTGGTGCTGGTCGGCGGCAAGCTGGTGTTCGACGGCGCGCGCGGGCCGTTCTTCTAAAGCCACGCCCTGCTCGTTTTTCTGGCGATCGTGTCGCGCACGCCCTTTCGCGGCCACGATGATCGACGCTTATATGTCACGGAACGAACCTAGCGTTCGGACGTACTGCATCCGGATTGGGCGGGGCCATGACGACCACCACGACCGACATCATCGCTCCCGAGGTTGCGACGCACTATCCCACGGCCGCCGCCAAGTGCGCCGACCTGATCGTGCACCTGGCCGGCCTGGCCTGCGCCCTGCTGGGCGGCGGCATCCTGCTGGGCCTGGCCTTCGGAGACGGCAACCTGCAGCAGGTGGCCGCGGTCAGCGTCTACACCGTCGGCCTGATCCTGATGCTGTCGCTGTCGACCGCCTATAACTTCGCCAAGGCCCGCTGGCGGCCGCTGCTGCGCCGCTTCGACCATGCCGGCATCTTCGTGATGATCGCCGCCTCGTACACGCCCTTCACCACCCAGAA
>JAEXJH010000451.1 GCA_023445955.1 Pseudomonadota bacterium | reverse complement strand
CATCCGGACCCTGGCGGCGGCGCGAGGACTGATCTCAGCCCAGGCCGCCGAGGCGCTGGACGATCGCGGGGCCATAGACCTGATCTTCCTGCCCGGCTTCTCGACCGCATCGACCGTCAGCGAGGTTTCGGGCCGAGGCGTCGGCATGGACGCCGTGCGGACCGCTGTCGGCCGGCTGGGCGGGCGTGTGGATATCCAGAGCCGAGCCGGGCAGGGTTCGACGATCCGCATCCTGCTGCCGATCAGCATGGTGCTGACCAAGGTGATGGTCGTGGCCTGTGGCGAGGAGCGCTATGGCTTGACCCTCGACCACATCGTCGAGACCACGCGGGTCAGCGCAGACCGTATCGTCCCGGTGCGCGCCGGCCATGCCTTCCAGCTGCGTGATCAGGTCATCCCGCTGGTTCGGCTCGGCGATCTGGTCGGCGCGCCCGACCTGACCGAGCGCGCCGCCGAACGCGTCGTCGTCACGCGGGTCGGCGATGAGCTGGTCGGCTTCTCGGTCGACGCCATCGTCGAGCGCATGGACGCGGCTGTCCGTCCGATGAGCGGCTTGCTCGCAGGCGCGCGCGGCGTGGTAGGCTCGACCTTGTTGGCCAATGGCGCGGTGCTGATGATCCTGGACCTGCAGGAGCTTATTCCATGAGCGTCAGCGCCATCGATGACGTCATTTATTTACAAGGCCCATGTCGGGTGGAGGACGCAGAGACGCTCGTGGCTCTGCTACAGAAATCTCGTAAGGTCACGCTCGACGTGTCGACCTGCGAAAGTCTACATGCTGCTGTCGTTCAAGCGATCCTGGCCTTTGAGGGCCAGATCGTTGGAGCGCCGGCCGACGGATTCCTTGGCAAGCTTTTGGTCCCGGCCCTTGGTCGGGCGGCTCAGCCCTAAGATGATAGGTCGCGTCTCGGCGCGGCGAACCGGAGTGAAAAGTTCATGGGGGCGACCGTTCTCATCGTCGATGACAGCAAGCTGGCCCGCATCGTCGTGGGCAAGACCATCGCGGCTTTGCAGCCCGACTGGTCACGTCTGGAAGCCAGCAACGCCGACGAGGCTCTGGCCTTGCTGGACAGCCAGGCGGTGGATCTGGCGGTGCTGGATTTCAACATGCCGGGTCGTGATGGCCTGGAACTGGCCGAAGAACTGCGCGCACGCTTTCCGGACATGCCGATCGCGGTGGCCACGGCCAATGTGCAGGACGAGATCATGGCCAGGGCTCGCGCGGCCAACGCCGCCTTCATTCCCAAGCCCGTGACCGAAGACGGCATGCGCGGCTTCATCTCGGGCGCGGCGCTGCGCCTGCGATCGGCCGGGTAATGAGCATCCAGGTCATCTTTCTGGAAGAGCTGGAGCGCGACGCGCTCACCGAGCTGGTCAATATCGGCGTCAGCCGAGCGGCCAGCAGCCTGCGCAAGATGGTCGGCGAACAGGTTCTGCTGTCGGTGCCCTCGGTCGAGGTCGTCACCCGTGAGGGCGCCGCCACCCTGATCCGCGAGCGCGAGAGCGGCGGGCTGGTCGCGGTCCGGCAGGATTTCGAAGGCGTGTTCTCGGGACGCGCGCTGCTGATCTTCCCGCAGGCCAACAGCATGGCCCTGGTCCACGCCGTGACCGGCGGCGCGCTCTCGGCGGGCGAGGCCGGCGAGATGGAAGACGAGGCGCTGGCCGAGACCGGCAACGTGGTGCTCAACAGCTGCCTGGCGACCATGGCCAACATGCTGCAGAGGCCCTTGCAGATGTCGCTGCCGGAGGTTCTGCGCGGCGACGGCGCGTCGCTGTTTGATCTGTCGGACAAGCACGCCGAGGGCGGCGTGGTGCTGTTCCTCTACATCAACTTCGCCATCAACGACCGCGACATCCGCGGCTATATCGCCATGCTCATGGACCTGCCGTCGCTGCAGGCCCTGCGCACCCTGATCAACGACTTCATCGAGCGCGTCGCTGGCGACGTCGGCTGATGAAGAGCTGGCTGAACCTATTGTCCAGCTTGGCGTTGTGATGACGTCATGACCGATATCGTCGATCCAGCGATCCGCCGTGGAAATCGGGGGGCGGCCGCGGACCTGGACGCCCTGCGCGCCCTGGCTGGGCCGCTGTTCGACGCCCTCGCCGGATCCGGCGTTGCGATCGCCGTGACCGACCCGCGCCAGGACGACGACCCGGTCATCTTCGTCAACGCCGCCTTCGAGGCGCTCACCGGCTACGACGCCGACGACGCGATCGGCCGCAACTGTCGCTTTCTGCAGACCAATGAGACCGATCCGGAGACGGTGGCGCGCCTCGCCCAGGCGCTCGCGACGTCGGGCGTGGCCAGCGCGGACCTGCTTAACGTCCGCCGCGACGGCGCCACCTTCTGGAACCGGCTCAACATCACGACCGTGCGTGACGCCTTGGGCGCGTCGGTGTTGCGCATCGCCACCCAGATGGATGTCAGCGCGGACTACCGCGATGTGGATTTGGGACGCGATCTGCGGGCCACGCGCCAGCGTCTGGCCGAGGCCAAGGAACGGCTGCGGGTCGCTCAGGCGGTGGCGGGCGCCGCGGGCGCCTGGGAGTGGGATATCATTGGCGGCCGGCTGATCGCCGACGCCCGTTTCGCCGGCCCCTATGGCCTTGATCCAAGCGCGTCCGCCAAGGGCCTGCCGACCTCGGCGTTCTTCGATACGGTCTACGCGGCCGACCGGATGCGGTTGAAGATCGCCGTCGCCGGCGCCCTGCATGGCGCCGAAGTCTTCGGGCGTGACTATCGCGTGGTCGTGGATGGCGAGATGCGTTGGGTGTCTGCCCGCGGCCGCACCTTCCTGGACGAGAACGACCAGCCGCTCCGCTTCTCGGGCGTGCTGGCCGACATCACTGATCAGAAGCGCGTCGAGGAGCGGCTTCGCATCGCCCAGTCGGCCGGCGGTGTCGGCACCTTCCAGTATCTCAGCGGCTTTGGCACGGCGGACGTGTCCGAGGAGTTCTGCCGGTTGCTGGGTCTGCAGCCGACCGCCAGCCTGCCGGTGCGCACCATCAATGCCGTGGTCCATTCCGACGACCCGCCGCTGATCGCCGCCGGAGCGGCCGATGTTCCCCTGGGCGGGGCCTTCCATGAGTTCCGCGTCGAGCGCGCCGACAATGGCGAGGAGCGCTGGCTGGCCTGCCGCGGCGAGTACCAGGCCGCGCCGACCGGCGGCGTCAGCTTCATCGGCGTCATCTACGACATCACCGCCACCAAGCGGTCGGAGGCCAGGCTTCGGTCCTTGGCCGCGGCGCTGGAAGAGCGCGTCGAGGTCAGCAATCAGGAGCGCGACCGGGTGTGGAACCTGTCGCGAGACCTTCTCAGCATTTCGGGCCGCGATGGCGTCTACCGCGCGATCAATCCGGCCTGGAGAGAGCTGCTCGGCTACGACTCGGCCGATCTGGTCGGCGTGCCGATGGGCGGGCTGGTCCATGCCGACGACAAGCTCCACGCCCAGCAGCAGACCGCCGGCCTGAAGTCGGGCGACGCGATCGCCGACTTCGACTGCCGGGTGCTGGCCAAGGACGGCGAGTACCGCTGGATCAACTGGACCGCCGTGCCCGAGGGCGAGTTCATCTACGCCGTCGGGCGTGACGTCACCCAGCGCAAGGCGCTGGAAGACCAGCTGCGCCAGAGCCAGAAGATGGAGGCCGTCGGCCAGCTGACCGGCGGCCTGGCCCACGATTTCAACAACATGCTGACCGGCATCCTGGGCGGCATCGACATGGTCCGCCGACGGATCGGCGAGGGGCGGGTGGCCGACGCCGACCGCTTCCTGGAGGCGGCCATGCAGTCGGGCCAGCGCGCCGCCGCCCTGACCCATCGCCTGCTGGCCTTCTCCCGCCGCCAGTCCCTGGACAGCCGTCCCCTGGATGTCACCACCCTGGTGGCGTCGATGGAGGACCTGCTGCGCCGGACCCTGGGCGAGCAGGTGCGGCTGGAAACCGATCTTTCCGGCGACCTTTGGACGGCCATCGCCGACGACAACCAGCTGGAAAGCGCCATCCTCAACCTGGCGATCAATGCCCGGGACGCCATGCCGCGTGGCGGTCGCCTGATGATCGCCGCGCGCAATGTCCAGCTCTCGGCCTCGCGCCTGGCCAAGAGCGACCGGGCCGAGGCCGGCGACTATGTCGAGCTCAGCGTGTCCGACACGGGCCTGGGCATGGCGCCGGACGTGCTGGGCAAGGTGTTCGACCCGTTCTTCACGACCAAGCCGCTGGGCCAGGGGACAGGTCTTGGCCTCTCCATGATCTACGGCTTCGTCCAGCAGTCGCGCGGGCACATCGAGATCGAGAGCCGCGAAGGCGCCGGCACGACCATCCGCCTTTTCCTGCCCCGCTATGCGGGCCAGGCCGACCAGGCGACGGACGAACTCGACGGCACGGCCCATGCGGGCGCGGGCGAGACGGTTCTGGTCGTCGAGGATGATCCCTCCGTGCGGCTTCTGGTGGTCCAGGTGCTCGAGGAGCTCGGCTATCGCGCGATCGAGACCGAAGGCGGCCGGGACGCGACGCCCATTCTGCAGTCGGCCCGCCCCATCGACTTGATGATCAGCGATGTGGGTCTGCCGGGCCTGAATGGCCGCCAGCTCGCCGAGATCGCGCGGGAAAGCCGGCCCAAGCTGCCGATCCTGTTCATGACGGGCTATGCGGAGCAGGCCGCCGACCAGGCCGCCTTCCTCGCCGAGGGCATGGAGATCATCACCAAGCCGTTTGCGATCGATCAGCTCGCCCGCCGTATTGGCGCCATCCTGGATCGCGCCGGAACGCCCTAGAAGCGGCTGAGCAGAGTCAGTTCGAAGCGGCGGCCGCGCGGGTCGGCATAGGGGCTGTAGGCCAGGCCGTACTGCGCCGCGACCACCGGCGCGTCGTGATCCAGGACGTTGCGGATCCCGCACTGCACCTCGACCGAGCGCGCCAGCGCGGTCGGCGGCAGGTCGAAGCGGTAGGCGCCGGCCAGGTCGAAATAGAGCTGACGGGGAATCCAGGCCGAGCCCTGAAGGCGCGCGACCTGATCGACGACGTCCTGGCTCTGGCCCGCCGGCGTGACCCGGTAGTGATCATAGTATTCGGCGGTGACGCCCATCATCCACGGGCCCTTCGACCACTCCAGGCTCGCCGAGCCTCGCCAGATCAGCGGGCCTACGCCGTCGCCGACCGCGTTGATGGCCTCGGTGTTCAGATCCTGGCGGCGCTTCAGGGTGGGCTGCCACGTCGCCGAACTCGAGACCCTCAGGTCGCCGGCCTTTCGGGTGGCGATCCGATAGTCCAGCTGGAAGTCCACCGCCTCGCTGATCGTCTCGCCGACGCTGAGGGAGGTGGCGTTGAGGCCGGTGATCGCCCCCGCGGCATAGCCTTTGGCGCGGTCGGCGTCGGTCAGGGCCGCGCGGGTCACGCGGCCTGGATAGAGGTCCTCGTGGTCGAGGAAGTACTGCACGCTGCCGTCATGGATCAGCACGGGTTCGCCGGTCTTGGTGATGCGCGTGTAGTCGATCGAGACCCTCAGGCCGGGCAGGACGGGCGGCGTCGCCACCAGGCCGACCGAAACGCTTCGCGCCCGCTCCGTGGCCCGCGATCCGCCCAGGGTGAGACCGAACGCCTGTTCGCTGCCGATCGGAGCGCCGCCCCGTTTGGCGTCGCTCGGCACGGCGAACGACGGGACGAATCTGTAGCCCGCCGCTTCACCGCCCAGGGCGTTGTAGAGGTCGGGGTTCGTGACGTAGGGCGTGGTCGCATACGCCAACTGGCCGATCGCCGGCGGCAGAAAGCCGGACGCCAGGCTGGAGCGCAGCATCACATGGGGTAGCGGAAAGACCCGCAGGCCCAGGGTGTAGACCGAGACGGACTGGTGATCGTCGACCGGCTTGTCGTTGGTCTCCGAATAGTCCTCCAGATTGGCGGGAAGAAGCGAACGCACGGCGTCGCGGCGCGCCGCCAATTGCAGCTCCAGGCCAGACAGCAGCCAAGGCCCATCGTCTCGCGAGACCAGCGGCGCGCGCGCCTCGGCGTAGTAGGAGCGGGCGGTCTGGGTCACGTTGTTGGGCAGGCCTTCGGGAAAGGCCAGGGT
>JAEXJH010000450.1 GCA_023445955.1 Pseudomonadota bacterium | reverse complement strand
GCCCCACAGGCGTCCGCCAAACATGGTAGATCGCCACCATCGCCCCCAACAATCATGAAGCCGCAGCTAAAGGGTACAGCTTTTTAGAACCGCGACGCATGCCGCGAATGGCGAGGATCCAAACTGGAGACAAAACAATCGCCAGCCACAAGAAGATCGGCGACAGCCACAATCCCAACGACCCTTACTTCGCGGCCTTCAAGGCCAGGACCCTGGCCCGATACGGCGTTCAGCGGGTCGAAGACCTGCCCGTGCAATGGAGCGGCCTCGTCGGCATGGAGGGCGAGCGCCTGACCAGCCAGCTGTTCGATCGCCACGCCCGCGAAGCCTTTGCGCGCGAGCAGGTCCAGAACGGTTTCGTGCGCGGCTTCGGCCTCGTCAGCCCCGTGATCGCCCTGCGCCAGGCCTCGATGAGCTTGGCCGGCACGGACATCGAGCGCCATCAGGACTTCCTCGATCAGGTCGAGCGCTATCGCTACGCCTTCGTCCAGGCGCTCAACCGGATGCAGGTCGAGCAGATCCCCAACCAGAACGCTGGCGACGATCCGCGGATCTCGGCCGCCAACTGGGAGCGAGTGCCCAGCTTCGCCTATGTCGCGCCCGACATGCTGCGCCTGGCCGGCGGTCGCATCGCCGCCAACCTCGCCATCCTGACGGCTTGGCTGATCGTGCTGCTCGCCCTGTGCGCGCCCGTGGCCCGCCGCCTTCGCAAGGACGCCCGATGATCGGCCTCCGATATGAACTGCGCCTGCTGCTCCGCTCGCGGGTCAGCGCCGCCGCCCTGGTCTTGCTGCTGGCCTTGTCGCTGGTGGCGGTCGTGGCCGGGCTGTCGGCCAGCGCTCGCCAGAACAGAATCATCGAGCGCGTCGAGGCGGCGCAGGCGCGTGACCTGGCGTCCGTCGCCAAGGACTACGGCAAGCCCGACGGCGAGGCCGGCTATGCGGCCTACTACACCTTCCACCTGACCTCGGATCGGCCCTCGCCCCTGGCCTTCGCCGCGATGGGGCAGAGGGACATCCAGCCCTATGTGCTGCGGGTACGCCTGCTTGGCCTTCAGGCGCAGCTGTACGAGACCGAGGCGATCAATCCCGAGCTGGCCTTGCCCGGGCCGTTCGATTTCGCGTTCGTGCTGATCTACCTGGCGCCGCTGGCGATCATCGTCCTGATGCACGACCTCGTCTCCAGCGAACGCGAAGCGGGCCGCCTGCGGGTGCTGAGCGCTTTGCCGGCGAAGGCGGGCGATCTGTGGCTGCAGCGCGCCGGCTTGCGGCTGGTGCTGGTGCTCCTGGCGCTGCTGCCCCCCTTCCTGCTGGGCGCGGCGATCGCGCGAGCGCCGGTCGCGGGCGTGGCCATCCTGTCGCTGACAGCCGCGCTCTATGTGGCGTTCTGGACGGGGCTCGGCCTGCTGTTCGGCGCCTGGGGGCGACGCTCGGCGTTCAACGCCGCGACCCTGGTCGGCTGTTGGATCGTGCTTGTCTTGCTGGTACCAGCCCTCGGCAACGCGGTCCTGTCGCGCGCCGTGCCGGTGGGACGCGGCGTCGACTTGACCCTGGCCCAGCGCGAGGCGGTTCACCACGCCTGGGATGTCCCGCGCGAGGCCACCATGGGCCCGTTTGTCGCCAAGCATCCGGAATGGCGGGGCACGCCGCCGGTGGGCGGTCGCTTCCACTGGAAATGGTACTACGCCATGCACGAGATGGGCGACGAGAGCGTGGCGGGTCAGGTTCGCGCCTATCGCGCCAGCCTCGCCGTTCGCCAGGCCTGGACCGAGCGCCTTGGTTGGCTCTCGCCGGCCGCCGCCGCCCAGAGCCTGATCCATCGGATAGCCGACAGCGACCTGCAGGCGCATCTGGCCTACCAGGACAGCATCACGCGGTTTCATCGCCGGCTGCAGGACTTCTACTATCCCTACCTCTTCAACGAGCGCCCGTTCACGCGCGCGGATTTCGAGCGGCTGCCGGTCTATGCGGCGAGGACGCCGTCGAGTTCGGCGCCAATCGTCCCGATGCTGGCGCTCTTCGTTGGCGCGATGATCATGTGGTTGAGCGCGACAAGAGCGGCACGACGCATCAGGTTCTGAAGTCGCCGGGCCCAATGAACGTGGGACTGCCGGAGGCAAGCCAATGTGCGCTTGTGGCGCATCGCCGCCGTCGAAGCGGACATCGCGATCGTCAGCGGAGGGTGGATAGCAGACCCTTAAGACTTATGGAGGCGGTCAAGCCTGCGCTTTGAGATCACAGCCCAGCGAGCGCGGCTTTGGCGCTGGTGCTGGACGGGTCCATGCGCAGGGCGTTCTGATAGCTTCGCCGCGCATCGTCCCGCCGGCCTGCGCCGAGGTAGGCCTCGCCGAGGCTGTCATGGACGTTGGCCGACTGCGGGTGCGCCGCGACATTCCACTCGAAAATGTCCGGAGTCTGGCATGAACCCAATGTCAGGTTTTGGCGCAGCACAGCCGCAGCGTTCGAGTGGCCGGCCCAGACACAGAGCTGACGGTTTCAACGAGCGGGCAGGGCGGGATTGGACGCCATCATGCCTCTCATAAAGAGCGCCGGGTCAAGCGGCGGCGCGTTGAGGTTCGTCACTCAACAGCGGTCGCAACATCAGCAGGGCCTGTGTGCGGTTGTGGACGCCAAGCTTCCGGAAGATGCCGGTGAGGTGCGCCTTGATCGCAGCCTCGCTTACCTGCAGGTCCGCAGCGACCTGCTTGTTGAGGCGCCCATCGGCAATGCTCATCAGGACCTTCATCTGCGTCGCCGTCAGCGCGTCCAGCTTTTTGCGTATAACAGCCAGCTCCCGCTCGGCCGAGATCGCGCCGTTTAGCGACGGGAAAGAACGGGAGCCCGCGCTCGCGGCCTTCAGGACGGCGACGATCTCATCGACCGCGGCGGACTTGCAGACGTAGCCAGCCGCGCCCAGAGCGTTGGTCGAGGCGATCACGTGGTCGTCACGCCGCGAAGAGAAAACCACCACAGGTGCATTCGGTAGCCGGCGCTGTATCGCCACAAGGGCTGACAAGCCCTTGGCGTCTGGAAGAGCCGGGTCCAGGATCACCAGATCAACATGGCCTGTCCGGCAGGCGGCATCGACGCCGTTCAGGTCCCCGGCCTCGGCGACGCTGACCCTTGGCCAGGCGTTCAACAGCAACCGCACGATAGCCTCGCGCATCAAAGGTTGGCTCTCGGCGACTAAAACTCTCTTCAAGGCACCTTCCCCCGCCCGTCAGCAACTGCGGCGAGCATGCCGATCAAAACCATTGGTACTCAAAGCCCAAGATGTCGCACGCAGAGGTAGGCGGCGAGCGCGATTGCCGCGCCACAACCTAGATAAGCCTTTGTTAGATAACGGCGTTTCGTCATGGTGTGGATCATGATCAGCCATTCCCAAGTGACCGGATGTCGCAAAATCGGTACTGCAGATTTTAGTTTTCGGCGTCCATTGCGACGCGAGACGCAAAGCGATTGCTGAACCTAGATAGGGGACGGCTCGTATCTGCACGGCTTGACCCGCCGACTACTCTACTTCCATCCTCCATCATCAAATCAGCTCTATTCTCAGTCGAGGCAGAGGCGACGCCGTCGCGCTTTAGTCCGATGAGATCTTAGGTGGTACGGATTCTTGCATCGACAGCCGCGTGGTCTGCAGGGGCAGCAAAAGCTGACGGCCATCCTCGCCGCCGCGCGCCACACGGTGCTTTCCGAGGGGCTGAACCAGGCAAAGGTCAGCGATATCGCGGGGCTGGCCAAAGTTTCGACAGCGACCGTTTACGCCTACTTCCCCAGCAAGGTCGCGCTTTTCCAGGGTGTTGTCGAATCGGTCACTAGGGACGTCAAGCTCCGGCTGGACGCCTACCTGTACAAGCTCGATGGCGACCCGGTGGAAGCCCTTGCGAGGGCCATGCTGATGCGGCTGAACGATCCCAATATCCGTGGCCTCTTTCGGATCATCGCCGTCGAAGGGGATCGCTTTCCCGAAATCCGCACAACATTCGACACCTACACTCGGCGTCGTGCTCACCAGGTCGCCATCGAGCTATTCGAGCGCCTGGCCCGCGAAGGACGGTTTGAAGCGGGGATAGCCGAGCTGGCCTCCCGTCAGCTAATGGGCATGCTTGAGCACGAGACAATCATCCTTCCGCTGCTTGAAGGCGAAAGCTACCGGCCCCGCAGCGACGAAGAAATTGCTGTAGACGCCGCCATGACCTTACGGGCTCGGTTCGGCAGCGTCGACGTCCTTGGACGTTCATAGCGGTGACTTCCCCTGCGCATCGCTGCTTTCAGCCGGCGTTTCGGTTTCACGCCGTGGAGACCTCGGTAAGATCAGCAGACATCATCAAGTTCCGAACGGGTAGGTCATGGCCCAGCGAGTTGCGCGCTGAATGTCGCATTCCTGGAGATACAGCCATGTCAGCAACTGGCGCAGCGCTGCCGCAGCCTTCACGACGCCGTCGCGGTGACTGAGCTGCCGGTTTCAGCAGCCGGGCAGGGTGGCGACCGGACGTTCGGTCAGACCGTATCGGCGCGTATATCACCTTGGCCCGGACATTGTTCGCACGGTCGCTAACGCGCCGCCCCCGTCGCGGTGAGGAGTGGTTTAACCGCGTTAAGGACAAAGACACGCTCAACTCCAGCGATGAGGTCGGCGACTGTCTGAACTGGCTCGGGAGCGGCGAAGCTGCGAGCTGGCCCGCTAAGCCGCCAGCGCCCAAAACGGCAAACTGCTGTGACAGTGACACGCTGACCGTCACCGGCCACGCCTTCAAAGTGAAGTAAGGATTGTTCGAGACTCATCGCGTGCGCCCATCAAATTCGCCGCAAAGCTCAATCTAGAGGCGCTAATCGAGCGTTAACGCCTTAAGGATGCGACAATTGGCGCGCCGATATGACGACCGGGAGCAGTGGTGGTCGAAATTGGGGCTCGACGCGTGCATGTCGTTTAAGGTTGCCGCAAACTGGTGCACCGCCCCTAACGACGGATCCGGCCAGCCACCTTAAAGATTGGGCGTCTTCACCAAGGCGGTGGAAAATGCCGGTTATCCGAGGACCACGCAGGGCCGATCTCGTCCCTGTGCCCGACGGGCTGAATGTCGTGTTGCTGGAGAGGCGCCGCCGGCAGCAACTGGCGCTTGAAGGTCCTTGGAGCTAGCGGCCGGGTTCGGCTGGGCTCAAACAACCCGGCTCGGTCTGTGCACGTGGAAGGTATCGCAGCGTGTTGGTGACCGTGAAGGCCTTACTGTCGCGTGCGTAACGATCGAGAAGATAGCCGTGGCCGGCGCCGTAGAGGACGAGCACCCGGTCATGCGGCCCTGAGATTTGGCGGATCCGGGTGATAATCCGCAGATTGCGCATGTACCAATAACCTCCGAGCCAATTGGCACCAGGCGGGCCTAGGGTTGGGATGTCAAAGTAGCCGGCGTTGTCGTCGGCACGGAATTTTGGCGTGTTTCGGAAGCGATACCATTCGGCGACATTCGTGCAGCGCATTCGGGATTCGACAGCGTCGTAATCTTGCTGGAGCCTTGCTCGGCGTGCCTGCAGTTGCTCGCCTAGGCCATGGGTCTGCGCCCAGGCGGCGTAATCCCAATCTGTTTCGGCCATTGGCGCGGTTCCATTCCAGTCGACGGCGTCGAGATGCGAAAGCCCCAGCTTCGCGGCGAGGCGAAAGCCAATCTGTTCGATTTCGTTTGGAGCCAGTTCCGCCTTTCTCGCGCGCCAGGCAGCATAACGAGCGTCCAGGTCCGCCTGGTCTTCCACGAGGCGCTCGACAGCGATGCGTGTCGGTCGATAGCGGGCAAGCGTGTCGACCAACTCCTCGATCTCGCTTTGGCGCCTTGGCGTGCGAATGTCCTCTAGCCGGGTGTGGACCGCATCCTTGTTGTTATTGGCAAGGTGTGGAGATCCGACGATCAGCAAATCCGGACGGCCTAAGTCATGACCGTGGCCGGGCGGCGAGCTTGGCGGCGCCAGAAGCGTCAGAAGGAGAAGTGCTAGGGTCATCTGCGTGCAACGCTCCGTCAGGCTTCTAGTCGCGACGGCAAAGAGGCGCGTGCTCGTTATGCCGAACGAGAGGTGTCGCGGCGCGCGCCGTTTTTGGTGTTGGTGAAGCGCTGTTCAAAAGGTCGTGTTCCTGGTGGCGCCAACGGCCGAGATTGGCACCACTGCGCCGTTGGTTCGCTGCCTCGGATGCGGGCTAAGCCGCGATCAGCGCGCCGGCCGAACCCGCGGAGCGAAGCTAGGCGCCTCGAACCTTGGCGTGGCAAGCGTGACTTCGGTGGGAAGGCCGCTGGTCTGGCCGGTGCGCAGGAAATCGTAGATGGCCTGTTTGACGGCGGGGCTTTCGCGCAGCTGATAGAAGGCGCCGTCGTGCCCCGCGCGGTGCACGAGGATCGCGTGGCCGTTGGGAAAATACGGCAGCAGGCCGAGCGTATTCTCGATTGGGGTAGAGGTATCCCAATCGCCATGAATGAAGACGATCGGGATCGGCGTCACGCGCGGGAGTCGAATCGCATCGCCCATGTCCGGGGTCGGCCAGACCGGCGCCGACACCAGGTTCGCCTCGAAATTCCACGAGCCGAGCAAGTCCAACGCCGGATCGGTGCGCATGAGATGCTCGCGCTCGGTGGTGACCCCTAAGCTGCTATCGGCGAGCGGGCCAATCAGCTTGACCGGGCTCGCGCGCCGATCCTCCAGGGTTTGGCGCGCCCATTCGTCGTAATGGCCATGGTAGAGTGAGAGGATGAAGGCCGGCCAATGCTCGGCCTCGTCGGTATGCGCCAACAGGGCAAGCTGCAGGTCCTCCGCTCCGAGCACGACTGTCTGGGCCTTACCGGCATCTTCGCGGATGGTGACGTGGATCGGCCCGGCGGCAAAGCGTCGGTGCAGCGCGCGGACCGCCTCCATCATCCCGCCCTTGGGCAGCCAGGGCGCCAGGCCGGGGTCTCGATCAGCATCGAAGGCGATGCGCTGGAGGGCCGCGAACACGTGCGACGGCATGTCGAAACCGTTGTTCAGCGGCTCCACAGAGGAGAGCACCGCGCGCGCCACGTTTTCGGGGTGAAAGCGCATCACTGCTAGCGACCATTGCGAGCCGAAGCTGCCACCGAACAAACTGATCTTGTCGTAGCCAAGCGCGCGCCGAAGATCGTCGACATCGTCCGCAAAGGCTTGAATAGTATAGCCGGACAGATCCTTGTCTGGATTGTGCGCGATGGCGCGTCTAGCCAGCGCCAGCATGGCGCGGGCATCGGCCTGAACCGAAGCTGGCTGATCAAGCGGCGAAGCATCAGCGCTCTCGACGAGCATCTCGCCGCGGGCGGTATAGCCGCGCTGCTCGATCACCACGAGGTCGCCGGCCGCGCCGAAGGTCAGCCAGGAGCGCAGGCGACTCTGCGCGGCTGGGCTCGGATCGGTGAAGGCGTCTAGTACGCTTAGCCCCGGGCCGCCGGGCAACCAAAAGATCGGTGGCGCGCCGGTGGGATGGGGCGCTTTTATCCGCGCGAAGCCGATACTGATCCTGCGGCTATCCGGTTTGCTACGGTTTTCCGGCACGTAAAGAGTGCCGATCTCGTAGGGAACGGTCTGCCCGGTCGGGAGCTTGACGCTTCCCTGCTCAATCACGATCCCATTCGGCGCCGACTGTCGGGCCCAAGCCGGGCCGGGCGACACCTGAACCGTAAGCGCCGCGAGCGCGCAGACCAGCATCTGAAGCGATCGCATGAAACCCCCCCGGAGCGTGCATTGCGACGGAAGGCTCCTTGATGTATTGCTTCACGTCAAGTTACTTCATGTGAAGATTTATCATCATGCCCGAACAACGACTCCCCAGGCCTGATGCGGATGTCGTCGACCTGCTCCTCGAGGACTGGGCGCGTGAACGGCCGGATTTGGGCCTGACGGCCATGGCGGTGGTCGGCCGCCTCCTGCATCTCGGTGGGCTGCTGCACGCCCGGGCCGGCGAGCGGCTTCGAGCCCACGGAATCAGCTACACCGAACTCGACGTGCTGGCGACGCTACGGCGGTCGGGCGCGCCGTATCGGTTGAGCCCGACCGCGCTCCGCAAGGCCGTT
>JAEXJH010000449.1 GCA_023445955.1 Pseudomonadota bacterium | reverse complement strand
CCCGGCTTTCGCCGGGAAGAGCGGATTTACAACGAAAAACGCCCCGGATCGCTCCGGGGCGTTCTTGTATCGGCAGGTCCGAAAGCTTTAGCCGGCGACCGGCTTGGCTTGGGCGATGGACAGCTGTTCTGGATGCGGCGCCGGCTGGGCGGCCGGGGCGGGGCGCTGGAACTTCAGGCTGCGGCCCTGGAAGAAGGCGCCGGTTTCCATGGCCAGCTGCTCGTGAGTGATGTCGCCGTCGACATACGAGGTGCCATAGAGCCGGACCTGCTTGGACGTGATCGCGCCGACCACGCGGCCGCGCACTTCCACGGCCTCGGCATAGACGCTGCCTTCGACATGGCCGGTCTCGCCGACGGTCAGGCGGCCGACGCGGACGTCGCCCTTGACCACGCCATCGATCTGCAGCTCGCCTTCGCCGACGACGCCGCCTTCGATGGTCAGGTCGGCCGAGAGCAGCGACGCCACCTTCGGCGGACCGCGACGGGCGGGCTCGACAGGGGCGACCGCCATCGGGGTCGGCAGGGGTTCGATACGAGCCGGAGCCTTGGAGCCCGACTTAGCTTGCTTGCTGAACATACTCACCAGCCTTCAAGTAGCGATTGGGATTCTGGGCCTTACCGTTGACCCAGACTTCGTAATGCAGGTGCGGACCAGTCGAGCGACCAGTCGAGCCCATGGCCGCGATGCGCGAACCGATGGTCACGCGCTCGCCGACGCGGACACCGATGGTGGCCAGGTGGGCGTAGCGGGTCTTGAAGCCGCCGCCGTGGTCGATCTCGACCGTATTGCCATAGCCCGAGCGGACGCCGGTGAACGAGACGACGCCCGGGGCGGTGGCCATGATCGGGGTGTAGAACGCGCCCGGGAAGTCCAGGCCCGAGTGGAACGCCGGCCGGTGCGTGAACGGGTCGAAGCGGACGCCGTAGCTGGACGACAGGGCCGGGTTGCTGGTCGGACGATAGAAGGGCAGCTTCTTGGCCGCCGCGCCCAGCGAGCGCATGTCCGACATGTCGTTGGCCGCGTGCTGGATGCGGCTGGCGAAATCCTCGTCGACGTCCAGGACCGCAGCGAGGGCGCGCGGATCCTTGGCCTCGATCAGCGGGCCGCCCAGCGACACGCCGCGGCCGGTGAAGTTGCCGGCGTCTAGGCCCGCCATCCGCATGGCCAGGCGCAGGCGCTCGGCGCGGCTCTTGGCGAAGCTTTCGGCGGCGTCGATCAGGCGCTCCTGATCCATGCGCGTGGCTTGGATGCGCTGGACTGGGCTGGCGGCCAGCAGGCGCGGCTTGGCGACGGTCAGGGCCTGGGCGGCGCCGGGCACGCCCTTGAAGTCGGAAACCAGCAGGGCGAGCGCCGCATGGCGCTTTTCGACCGAGGTCGCCAGGTCGTCCAGATTGCCGTTGGTGGCCGACAGTTGGGCCACGGCGCTGTTCAGGCGGGCCTGGCGGTCGGCGTTGAGGCGCTCGTAATAGGCCTTTTGCTTGATCACCTGCTGGTCGGTCGAGCTGACCGCCAGGGCGTTGACCATCATCGAAGCCGTGCAGACACCCATCCACAGCGCGGTCACGGCGACGGCGCCGGCGCCCAACAGCTGCTTGTTGGTGGAGAAGACATAGCCGCGCATCTCACCGCCGGAGCGGATATAGATGTGCCGTTCGGGAAACAGACCTTCGAGAGACTGTCGCAGTCGCTTGAAGCGCTTAATCGCCATCGCCCGAGAACCCCCGTTTCAGGTTCGGCGATATGCTATGAGAAAGCGGAAGCGCGCAAGACTGTTCGCGCCCGAAGTGAGCGCGAGTCGCAAAATATGATCTTGCGCTCTGATCCTTAACGATTTCTGACCGCAAGAGCCATGCTTACAGCGGCGCTTGCGCGAAAAGGTCACAGGCAGCGGCGCCGATACAACACATCGGCGCCGAAGCGGTTCCCCAAAGAGGCGAACAAGTGAGGCGAAAATTACTTGATGGCCTTGGCGGCGTTCATCACGGCCTTGATGTGGCCGGGGACCTTGACCTTGCGCCAGACCTCGCGAACGACGCCTTCGCGGTCGATCAGGAAGGTCGAGCGATCGATGCCCATGTACTTGCGGCCATACATGCTTTTCTCGACCCAGGCGCCATAGGCCTCGACCACGTCGCCCAGCGGGTCGGCGGCCAGGTCGATGGTCAGGTCGTGCTTGGCGCGGAACTTGGCGTGCGAGGCGACGCTGTCCTTGGACACGCCGACGATCACCGCGCCCAGCTTCTGGAATTCCTCGACTTCAGACGAGAACTGCAGGGCCTCGGACGTGCAGCCGGCCGTGTCGTCCGTGGGATAGAAGTACAGGACGACGTTCTTGCCCTTGAAACCGGCCAGGCTGACACGGCCGGTGTCGGTCGGCAGGTCGAATTCAGGGGCCTTGTCGCCGGGCTGCAGCATCGAACGCGTCTCCAGGTAGAAGGGGGCTCACCCCGGCCCTTGGCTACGCCCGGGCCGGGGTGATGATCAACCCATAACTAAACGGGCTTCACCAAGACGATCTTCTTCTTGCCGGCCGCCAGCTTGACCACGCCTTCGACGAGGTCCGCCGAGGTGATGACGCGGTCCGCGCTGGCCTCGGCCTTGTCGTTGACCTTCAGGCCGCCGCCCTGGGCTAGGCGACGGGCCTCGCCGCGCGAAGCGGCCAAGCCGGCGTCGGTGAACAACGCCGCCAGCACGATACCGGCCTCCAGATCAGCGGCCGGAACCTCGAAGGTCGGCAGGTCGGCCGACAGCGCGCCCTGTTCGAAGGCCTTTTCGGCGGCGTCGCGGGCCTTGCGGGCCTCTTCGTCGCCGTGGGCCATGCGGGTGGCTTCGTCCGCCAGCACCTTCTTGGCGTCGTTGATCTGGGCGCCTTCGAGGGCTTCCAGTTCGGCGATCTTCTCCAGCGGCAGGTCGGTGAACAGCTTCAGGAAGCGGCCCACGTCGGCGTCCTCGGTGTTGCGCCAGAACTGCCAGTAGTCGTACGGGCTCAGCTGCTCGGCGTTCAGCCACACGGCGCCGGCCATGGTCTTGCCCATCTTGGCGCCCGAGGCCGTGGCCAGCAGCGGCGTCGTCAGGCCGAAGGCCGCCTTCTGGTCGACGCGGCGGGTCAGCTCGACGCCGTTCAGGATGTTGCCCCACTGGTCCGAGCCGCCCATCTGCAGCACGCAACCGTACTTGCGGTTCAGCTCCAGGAAGTCGGTGGCCTGCATCAGCATGTAGTTGAATTCGAGGAAGGTCATCGGCTGCTCGCGCTCGAGCCGCAGCTTGACCGAGTCAAAGGCCAGCATCCGGTTGACCGTGAAGTGCACGCCGTAATCGCGCAGGAACTGGACGTAGCCGAACTTGCTCAGCCACTCGTCGTTGTCGACCATGATCGCGTCGGTGGGGCCGTCGCCGAACGTCAGGAACTTGGCGAAGACCTGCTTGATGCCGGCGATGTTGGACTGGATGTCGGCGTCCGACAGCAGCTTGCGGCTCTCATCCTTGCCGGTCGGGTCGCCGACCTTGGTCGTGCCGCCGCCCATCAGGACGATCGGCTTGTGACCGGCCTGCTGCAGGCGGCGCAGCATCATGATCTGGATCAGCGAGCCGACGTGCAGCGACGGGGCGGTGGCGTCGAAACCGATGTAGGCGGTGACGATCCCACCGGCGGCCGCGGCGTCCAGCTCATCCGGGTGGGTGATCTGATGGATGTAGCCGCGCGCCTCCAGGGTTCGCAGGAACTCTGACTTGAAGGACGAGGCGGCAGACATGGTTCGACTCTCTGAATGTGATGGCGGGCCGTCTAGCACGGTGAGGTCAGTCTGTGAGGGTTTCATTTCAAACTCCGAGCAGGGAGCCGGAGCGCATGATCGACTTGGAATGGCGACCCCGGCGTGGCGGGGTGCAGACGTGTCTCGTCGCTTCCCGCTATGGCAGCGGGCGGTAATACGGACGAGCTTGGACGCGGGCGTCGATCATGGGGCCTAGCTACCGTTTCACGGGCATGGCAGTCAACGGCGCATGCGTATTCTGGGATTCATGACCGGCACCTCGCTCGACGCGGTCGACATGGCGGTGCTGGAAACCGACGGCGAAGAGATCCAGGGCTTCGGCCCGGCGGGCGAGCGCAAGCTGCGCGAGGCGACCCGCGATCTGCTGCTCAAGACCACCGACATCGCCCGCGCCTGGCCGCGCGGCGAGCCCGAGCCGGCGATCTTCGCCGAGGCCCGTCAGGCCGTCGCCGACGAGCACTTCCATGCCGCCGAGAGCTTCCTGGAAGAGCACGGCCTGTCCTGGGACGAGTTCGACCTGCTGGGCGTCCACGGCCAGACGGTATTGCACGAACGCCCCAACGCCGAGCGCGTCGGCCGGACGGTGCAACTGCTGGACGCCGAGCGCCTGGCCAAGGCCTGCGGCCGTCCGGTCGCCTTCGATTTCCGCACCGCCGATGTGGCAGCTGGCGGGGAGGGGGCACCGCTGGCTCCGATCTACCACGCCGCCCGCGCGCGAGCCTCGGGCCTGGCCGCGCCGGTGGCGGCCCTGAATGTCGGCGGGGTGGCCAACATCACCCTGATCGGCTCGGGCGGCTCCTTACTGGCCTTCGACACCGGCCCCGGCAACGGCATGATCGATCTGATGCTGCAGGAGCGCGGCATCGCCCGCTTCGACCAGGACGGCAAGCTGGCCTCGGTCGGCCGCGTCGACGAGCTGGCTTTGAACGCCCTGCTGTCGAGCCCCTATTTCGACGCCCCGGTTCCCAAGTCGCTGGACCGTTACGACTTCTCGCTAGAGCCGGTCGCGCGCCTGTCG
>JAEXJH010000448.1 GCA_023445955.1 Pseudomonadota bacterium | reverse complement strand
CTCTAGTTATTTTTGGAGGAGTTTCAGGGGGTCACGTCACTGGGTGCGCATAATGTGCCCGGCAATAATTACCTATGGCGAAAGGCTCCCGGCAAAAATTGCCGGGAGCCTTCGTCGTTAATGGACCTATAACGCAGCAAATTCAGGGGTTTATCTCAAGCGTTGCCGCTAGGCAGGATTGGCCCGGCAATTGCTACAGACCTTTTCGAGCAAAACGCTCCCGGCAGCCAAAACGGCGTCGGATACCTTGAAAAGGAAACTACTCGTATGCCGCTGAATAGCATCAATACGAACTCTGGCGCTCTCGTTGCCCTGCAGAACCTGAACACCACGAACACCGAACTGGGTGTCGTTCAGCAGCGCATCAACACCGGCAAGAAGGTCGGTAGCGCGAAGGACAACGGCGCCATCTGGGCCATGTCCAAGAACCAATCGGCCACCGCCTCGTCCCTGAACTCGGTGAAGGACTCGCTGCAGCGCGGCCAGTCGACGATCGACGTGGCCCTGGCCGCTGGCGACACCATCACCGACCTGCTCGGCAAGATGAAGGAAAAGGCCCTGGCCGCTTCCGACACCTCGCTGAACACCGCCTCGTTCAACGCCCTGAAGGCCGACTTCAACTCGCTGCGTGACCAGATCACGAAGGCGGCTGACAACGCCAAGTTCAACGGTGTCAGCCTGGCCGACGGCAAGACCACCAAGATGACCTTCCTGGCCAACACGGATGGTGCGGGCTTCACGGTCAGCGCCAAGACGCTGGGCCTGGAAGGCCTGAACCTGTCGGCGGGCTCGACCTTCAGCTCGGCCACCACGGCCAAGTCGGTCCTGACCCAAATCGACAACGCCATCGGCACGGCCACCAACAAGCTGGCCTCGCTGGGCACCAGCTCGACCGGCCTCGACACCCACCTGACCTTCGTCGGCAAGCTGCAAGACAGCCTGGACGCCGGCGTGGGCAACCTGGTGGACGCCGACCTGGCCAAGGAAAGCGCCAAGCTGCAATCGCTGCAGACCAAGCAGCAGCTGGGCATCCAGGCCCTGTCGATCGCGAACTCTTCGACGTCGTCGATCCTCAGCCTGTTCCGCTAAGCCGGACTTCGTCGGCTGAAAGGTCGTCGAAAGGGCGAGTCTCCGGACTCGCCCTTTTTCTTTGTGCGGCGTCGCGGGGCAGTCGCGCAGAGTCTAGTCAGGAAACGGGTGGCGGACCGAGAGTCATTTGACTCTGTGCCAATTTGATACACCTCATTGATCGCTAGTAACCAGTGCTAACGTCTCGGCTGTGTTTCTTAAGGAAACAGTCCTTTGATTCAACCAAAGGGCCTCTTGCATCAACAATATTGAAAGAGCGGGTGACATAGTGTCGCGGTGGGCAAAACGCCCACCGGCCGTCAAAACGACGCCGGAACACCTCGAATAGGAGTTGTTTCGTCATGGCGCTGAACAGCATCAACACGAACTCGGGCGCGCTGATCGCCCTGCAGAACCTCAACAGCACGAATTCGGAGCTGGGCGTCGTCCAGCAACGCATCAACACCGGCAAGAAGGTCGGCAACGCCAAGGACAACGGCGCTGTCTGGGCCATGGCCAAGAACCAGACGGCCACCTCGCAATCGCTGAACTCGGTGAAGGACTCGCTGCAACGCGGTCAGTCGACGATCGACGTGGCCCTGGCCGCCGGCGACACCATCACCGACCTGCTGGGCAAGATGAAGGAAAAGGCTCTGGCCGCTTCCGACACCTCGCTGAACACCGCCTCGTTCAACGCGCTGAAGTCGGACTTCGACTCGCTGCGCGACCAGGTCCAGAAGGCCGCCGACAACGCCAAGTTCAACGGCGTCAGCCTGGCTGACGGCAAGGCCAAGCAGATGACCTTCCTGGCCAACACGGATGGTTCGGGCTTCACCGTCAGCGCCAAGACCCTGGGTCTGGCCGGCATCGGCCTGACGGCTGGCTCGTCGTTCGCGAACGCCACCGCGGCCAAGACGATGATCAGCACCATCGACAGCGCCATCGGCACCGCCACCAACAAGCTGGCCTCGCTGGGTACGGCCTCGACCGGTCTGGACACCCACCTGACCTTCGTCGGCAAGCTGCAAGACAGCCTGGACGCCGGCGTGGGCAACCTGGTGGACGCCGACCTGGCCAAGGAAAGCGCCAAGCTGCAGTCGCTGCAGACCAAGCAGCAGCTGGGCATTCAGGCCCTGTCGATCGCGAACTCCTCGACCTCGTCGATCCTCAGCCTGTTCCGCTAAGCACAAGACCCCTCCGGCCGCCGCCGCGGTCGTTCCTTCAGGGCGGGCCTTCGGGTCCGCCCTTTTTCTTTTTGGCCTGATTTCTTCCCTAAGGGGCCGCTAAAGTGGCCTGACCACTTGCCTCCGCGACCGTCGTCATGACAACGTTGTCCACGAACAACATTGTCAAAGAGCGCGGCGACATGGCCGCCGAACGAGAAGAGTTGGGGAGTATGAACACCAGGACCCTCTGCGTCGCCCTGCTGGCGTCGACCTTTCTGTCCGGCTCGGCGCTGGCTGCTGAAACCCCGCAGGCGACCGCCCACGCCGCCAAGTGGCCGGCGGCCAAGAGCCAGGGCCTGGTCGATCCGGCCACCGAAGCCTTCGTCGACGGCCTGATGGCCAAGATGACCCTGGAAGAGAAGGTCGGCCAGCTGATCCAGGCCGACATCGGCCAGATCAAGCCCGAAGAGCTGAAGATCTATCCGCTGGGCTCGATCCTGGGCGGCGGCAGCTCGCCGCCGCTGAATGCGCCCGATCGCTCGCCGCAGAAGCCCTGGGTCGACACCGCCAAGGCCTTCCGCGAAGGCGCGGCCCAGCGTCCGGGCGGGACGCACATCCCGCTGATCTTCGGCATCGACGCCGTGCACGGCAACAACAACGTCGTCGGCGCAACCCTCTTCCCGCACAATATCGGCCTGGGGGCGGCGCACGATCCCGAGCTGATCCGCCGCATCGGCAAGGCCACCGCCTTCGAGACCTCGGCCGCGGGCTTCGACTGGGCGTTCGGCCCAACCCTGGCCGCGCCCCGCGACGACCGCTGGGGCCGCGCCTATGAGGGCTATTCGGAAGATCCTGCCATCATCCGAGACTATGCCGGCCAGATGATCCTGGGCATCCAGGGCGCCGTCAGCCCCTATACGGGAGGAGGGGGCGGCGTCATCCAGCAGGGCCACGTCGCCGCCAGCGCCAAGCACTTCCTGGGCGACGGCGGCACCGAGAACGGCCACGACCAAGGGGATACGAAGGTCTCCGAGGACGAGCTGATCCGCCTGCATGCCCAGGGCTATATCCCCGCCATCAACGCCGGGACCCTGACGGTCATGGCCTCGTTCTCCAGCTGGAACGGGACCAAGATGCACGGCAACAAGAGCCTGCTGACCGACGTCCTGAAGGGCAAGATGGGCTTCGATGGCTTCATCGTCGGCGACTGGAACGGCCACGGCCAGGTGCCCGGCTGCAAGCCGACCGACTGCCCGCAGTCGATCAATGCGGGCCTCGACATGTTCATGGCTCCCGACAGCTGGAAGCCGCTCTACGAGAACACCCTGGCCGAGGTGAAGTCAGGCGTCATCCCGATGGCGCGCCTGGACGACGCCGTACGCCGCATCCTGCGGGTGAAGGCCAAGATGGGCCTGTTCCAAGCCGCCCGTCCGTTCGAAGGCCGCGAAGGCGTGATCGGTTCGCCCGAGCACAAGGCCATCGCCCGCGAGGCGGTGCGCAAGTCGCTGGTGCTCTTGAAGAACAACGGCGTCCTGCCGGTGAAGAGCTCGGCCAATGTGCTGGTCGCCGGCTCGGGCGCCGACGACATCGGCAAGCAGTCGGGCGGCTGGACCCTGTCGTGGCAAGGCAACGGCAACACCAATGCCGACTTCCCCAACGCCGAGTCGATCTATGCCGGCCTGAAGTCGGCGGTCGAGGCCGGCGGCGGCCATGCGGCGCTATCGGTCGACGGTTCGTTCGACAAGAAGCCCGACGTCGCCATCGTCGTCTTCGGTGAAAATCCGTATGCGGAAGGTGTTGGCGACCTGAAGACCACGCTGGAATACCAGCCGGGCGCCAAGACCGATCTGGCGCTGCTCAAGAGCCTCAAGGCCAAGGGCGTGCCGGTGGTCGCCGTGTTCCTCAGCGGCCGGCCGCTGTGGGTGAACCCCGAGATCAACGCCTCGGACGCCTTCGTCGCCGCCTGGCTGCCGGGCTCGGAAGGCGGCGGCATCGCCGACGTGCTGGTCGGCGACAAGGCCGGCAAGCCGCGCACCGATTTCCACGGCAAGCTGTCGTTCAGCTGGCCCAAGACCGCGGCCCAATTCAGCCTGAACAAGGGCGACAAGGGTTACGACCCGCAGTTCGCCTATGGCTACGGCCTGACCTACGCCAAGCCGGGCAAGGTCGGAAAGCTGTCGGAGGTCTCGGGCGTGAAGCCTGTCGCCGACAACACCACCAACTACTTCATCGCCGGCAAGACCCCGGCGCCGTTCGAGTTCAAGGCCTCGCCCTCGTCGTCGGTGCAGGTCGTCCCGGTCGACGCCGGCAACATCCAGGAGGCCGGCCGCCAGGTCACCTTCGCCGGCGACAAGCTGGGTCGCATCACCATCGTCGGCGAAAAGCCGCTGGATCTGTCCTTCCAGACCAATGCCGAGATGGCGCTGAGCTTCGAGTATCGGATCGACGCCCCGGCGACCAAGCCGGTGATCCTGGCCATGGGCGCGGGCAAGCTGGACGTCACCCCGCCGGCCGGCTAGCCGACCGGCCAGTGGGCCAGCGTCAAGATCCCGCTGAAGTGCTTCCAGGCCGCGGGCGCCGACGTGACCAAGGTCGTGGCGCCGTTCGACTTGGGCACGGCCGGGACCTTCCAGGTCTCGATCGCCAATGTGAAGCTGACGACGGATCCGGCCGGGGCCGTGTGCCCTGCCAAGGCCCAATAAGCTTCAGCACGATTTGTTGGTTAGCCTGGCGTTAACCAGCAACTCATTGATCCGCCTGGCGATTTGACTCCCGTGAAAGGAGTTTCGCCAGGTGGATTACGACGAGCGTCAAGCGTGGATCGCATTGTGGGAAGCCGTGTTCGGCGAGCCGCCGCCCGTGCAGCCCGAGCGCGAGCCGACGGCGCGGATCCTGGTGGATCACTTGCCGCCCACTCTGCCTTACGAGCTTAAGTCCCGAACTGAGTGAACGGCACGCGGTTGAAGAA
>JAEXJH010000447.1 GCA_023445955.1 Pseudomonadota bacterium | reverse complement strand
TCGGATCTGTGGATGGCCGCGGGTCTGGTCCCCTGCGCGATCATCGCCAGCTATCTGGGCGTGCGTCTGCGTCGGCAGCTATGGACGATCCGCCGGCACGAGACCCGCAGCGAGGCTCTGCGCCTGCTGTCCCACGCCGTCGTCTCGCAGGGGCCGCCCGAAGCCGTCTATTTCGCGGCGGCCAACGCCCTGTCGCGCGCCTATGGGGCGCAGGCCGTGATCTTGGTCGCGACGGGCGGAAGCCTGGAGCTGGCCGGCGGCAGTCGAGGGGCCAGCGTCAGTGAGAGCGATCTCAACGCCGCGACCTGGGCGCTGGCCAACAATGCGCCGGCCGGGCTGGGATGCGACGCCAGCACCGGCAGTCACTACGACTTCTGGCCGCTGACCACGCCCACCCTGTCGGCGGTGCTCGGGGTCGAGCGCAAGGAAGGCGGCTCGGACGAGGGGCTGCGCGACGGCGTGGTCGAGATGGTCGCCGGATATCTGCTGGCCGGGGTCGGCAAGCGGCCGCTTTACGTGGTCCGCTGACGCCTAGTGCGGCTGACCCCACTGGGCGGCGCGTTCGCGCACCAGGTCGCGCATGAACTGGTCGAGCTCGGCCAGGCGGCGGTCCATCTCGGCCACCGACACGCCGTTCCAGACCGCGTGGTCGTAGACCGACCGCGCCTCGCGCAGGCTTTCGCCGGCCTGGTAGCGCTCGGTGATGTAGAGGGTCTCGAGGAGCCTGGTAGGGCGGTCGAGCTTCTCGTGCTTCATCGACCAGTAGCTGACCATGTACTCGGCCAGGATGCCATCGTCCGATGTCTCGACCATCGTCCGTCTCCCTTTACGCTGGAGCGGAGATAGGGAGGCCGGACAATGGTTCCAGAGCGGGGCGGCGCCTTTATTTGCCGCCCGCATAGTCCTTGATCAGGGCGTAGAGGAAGTCCCGCCCCTCGTAGAGCGACTTGACCCGCATGCGCTCGTTCAGGCCGTGGATGCCGTCGCCGTCCGAGCCGCCGAACAGGCCCGAGACGCCATAGGTCGGGATGCCGCCGGCGTTGGTGTGGACGCCGTCGGTGGCGCCGGTCAGCAGGATCGGGACGATCGGCACGCCCGGCCACAGCTTGGCGGCTTCCTTCTCGATCGGACCCATGATCGCCGGGGTCAGCGGCGGGGGCGGCGAGACGGGCTTGGACTCGTGGGCCAGGGTGACGGCCACGGCGGGACCGGCCAGCTCGGCCAGCTTGGCCTTGACCTCGTCGATCGGCGTGCCGGGCAGGATGCGGCAGTTGACGTTGGCGGTGGCGCGCTGGGGCAGGGCGTTGGGCGCGTGGCCGGCGCTGACCATGGTGGCCACGCAGGTGGTGCGCAGCATCGAGTTCCACATCGGGTCCTTGGTCACGACCGCCAGGGCGGCCGGATCCTCGACATTGGCCACCAGGGCCTTCATCGCGCTGGCCGTCTCGGCGGGCACCCGGGCCTGCATCTTGGTGAAGTAGCCGCGCGTAGCGTCATTGAAGCGCGGCGTGAAGCCATAGGCGCCGATCCGGTCCAGGCCCGCGGCCAGCTGATAGATGGCGTTGGCCGGCACGGGGCGGCTGGAGTGGCCGCCCGGATTGGTCACGGTCAGGGTGAAGTCCTGATAGACCTTCTCGCCGCCCTGGACCTCCAGCACGACCGGCTTGTCGTGCTCGTCCAGCAGGCCGTCGGCGCCCTCGTTCAGGGCGAACTCGGCGTCGACCAGGGGGCGGTGGTTCTTCACGAGGTCTTCGATGCCGTTGTACGCCTCGCTTTCCTCGCCGCAGGTCAGAGCCATCTTGATGTCGCGCTTGGGCTTGAAGCCCGACTGCTTCAGGCGGACCAAGCTGTCGACCCAGATGGCCGCCTGAGCCTTGTCGTCCGACGCGCCGCGCCCAAAGAAGTAGCCGTTCTCCTCGACCAGCTTGAACGGATCGCGGGTCCAGTCCTCGCGCTTGGCCTCGACCACGTCGATGTGGGCCAGCAGCAGCATCGGCTTGACCTTGGCGTCCGTGCCTTTGAGCACGGCCACGAGGGAGCCTTCCTTCGGATGGCCGTCGGCGACCACGACCTTGACGTCGGCCTCGGGGAAGCCCGCCGCCTTCAGCCGCGCGCCCATGGCCTGCGCGGCGGCGGTGCAGCTGCCCACCGACAGGGTGGTGTTGATCTCGACCAGCTCCTTGTAGAGGTCCCGGAAGGCCAGCTGGTCGGGGCGGACGGTCTTGGGCGGCTCGGCCGTCTGCGCATGAGCCAGAACCGGCGCGGCCAGAAGCGCCGCCGTCATCATCCAAACCGACCGTTTCATCCGTACTCTCCCCAATAAAGCTTGGGCGGGAAGAGAGCTTGCCTGACGGACGCGCGCAAGGGGCGCCGTTTACCGGTCGTTAGCAATACAGGGGCTTTTCCTGAGGCGCGGATCAGACGATGTTGCGAGAACACATGATGAACGCCATTCGCATCCTCGGTCTTGATCCTGGCCTCCGCCGCACGGGCTGGGGCGTCGTCAGCGTGCTCGGCTCGCGGGTGACGCACATCGCCCACGGCGTCATCGCGCCCGACGAGAAGGCTGCCTTCTCCGACCGCCTGCTGCACCTGTTCGAGGGCATCTGCGCGGTGATCGAGCAGCACCGGCCCGACGAGGCGGCGGTCGAGGAGACCTTCGTCAACACCAACGCCCAGTCGACGCTGAAGCTGGGCCATGCCCGCGCCGCCGCCATGATCGCCCCGGCCCGCGCCGGCCTGCTGGTGGCCGAGTATTCCAACGCCATGGTCAAGAAGGCGGTGGTCGGGACCGGCGGCGCCGACAAGAACCAGGTCGCCTTCATGATCGCCCGCCTGCTGCCGACCGCGGGCTCGCCGACGGCCGACGCCGCCGATGCCCTGGCCGTGGCCATCGCCCACGCCCACGCCCGCACCGCCCGGAGAGTCGCATGATCGGCCGTCTGCGCGGCGCTGTCGCCGAGGTCGGCGAGGAAGAGGCCCTGATCGACGTCATGGGCGTCGGCTATGTCGTCCGCTGCGGCCACCGCACGCTCCAGCGCCTGCCGGCCCTGGGCGAGGAGACCCTGCTGCACATCGAGAGCCAGTGGAGCGAGAGCGCCGGCCTGCGCCTCTACGGCTTTGCGACGCGCGAGGACCGCAAGGCCTTCGTGCTGCTGCAGGCCATCCAGGGCGTCGGCCCCAAGGCCGCCATGGCGGTGCTGGACGTGCTGTCGCCGGCCGAGCTGGCTTCGGCCGTCGCCCGGGAGGACAAAGCCGCCGTCGGTCGCGCCAGCGGCGTGGGGCCAAAGCTCGCCCTGCGCATCGTCACCGAGTTGAAGGACAAGCCGATCACGGATGGTCCGGTGCTGATGACGGCCCCGACCTCGGCCAAGTCGGCGCCCGCCAAGCCCGCCCCGACCGGCGACGCCGTCGCCGCCCTGATGGGCCTGGGCGTCGCCGAAGTGAACGCCCGCCGCGTCGTCGAGGCCGCCGCCGCCGCCTTGGGTGAAGAGGCCACCGTCCAGGCGCTGATCAAGGCCGGCCTGCAGGAACTCGGCCGATGACCCGCGTCATCTCCGGCGAGCCGCAGCACGGCGACCAGGTCCCGGCGACCGACCGCGCCCTGCGGCCCCAGACCCTGGCCGAGTTCGTCGGCCCGGAGCAGGCCAAGGGCAACCTGCGCATCTTCATCGAGGCCGCCAAGGGCCGGGGCGAGTCGCTGGACCACGTGCTGCTGTTCGGCCCGCCGGGCCT
>JAEXJH010000446.1 GCA_023445955.1 Pseudomonadota bacterium | reverse complement strand
CGCCTGGGCCGTGGCCACGCCCAGCCCGACCGCGACGGCCAGCAGGCCCGCGCCCCACAGCAGATAGTCGAAGCGGGTCAGCACGCCGTAGAGCCGCTGGGCGTCGGTGACCATCATCAGCCGGCCCGCCAGATGCAGCACGGTGGCGGCGCTCGTGGCGGTCAGCAGCAGACCGGAGACGCCGCGGGTGATCTCCCACCCGCTGGCGGCGCCCAGGCTGAGCGTGCGCCAGGCGGTGAAGCCGATCAGACCGGCGGCGAGGACCAGCAGCACCCAACCCACGACCGGCGGATAGCTGATCAGGAAGAGGCCCAGCACGTCGGAATAGATGGCGTTCTGGGTCTTGGCCGGCAGGGTGGGCGCGTCGGCCAGCGCGCGGATGGTCGGCAGGGCCTGGTCGCCCATGTGCTGCAGGCTGCCGCGCTCCAGATGGTCCGGGCGGGCCAGGGGCGTGTGATAGGCCAGCTGGTCGTCGATGAAGGCCAGGTTCAGGCCCGGCAGGCCGCGCTTCACCGCGTGGGTGAAGTCGGTGTCGTTGGGCATCTTCTCGTAGACGGTCGAGGCCAGGGAGTTGGCCGACGGACCCTTGGCCTGCCGGGCGAAGACGCTCATCAGCGCGCCGTTGCCGGGGCCGGTCTGGAACATGGCCGCGCGGCCGGCGTCGCCGCGGGCCTCCATGTTCACCACCAGGCCCACGCGCTCCAGCGTCGGGTCGCGGTTGAAGAAGGCGTCGGCGCCCAGCAGGCCCGGTTCCTCGGCGTCGGTGAACAGGAAGATGACGTCCCGCCGGTGCTCGCCGTCGGCCTTCAAGGCGCGGGCGATCTCCAGGGCGGCGGCGGTTCCGGTGGCGTCGTCGGCCGCGCCGGGCGAGTTGTGGACCGAGTCGTAGTGGCTCATCACCAGGATGGCCGGCAGGCTGGGATCCTTGCCCGGCAGCACGCCGATCAGGTTCTGGACGGCGGCCACGGTCAGGGCGCGGCTGTTCTGCGGATTGGCGTAGAAGCCTTCGCCGGACCGGATCGAGACCTGCAGGCCAAGCTCGGCGATCCGCTCGCGCAGGTGGTCGCGGACCCGGGCGATCTCGGCCGAGCCGGTCGGGTGGGGCTTCTGGGCGATGGTGGTGACGTCGGCCATGGCGCGGTCGGCCGAAAAGGCCGTGGCCGGAGCGCTGGCCGGGACCGACGCAGGCGGCCTCTGGCTCCAGACGCCAAGCGCCAGGCCAATGGCCAGGCAGATCCAGAATCCCAGGAAGCGGATCGTCTTCATGGTGTGGCTCCGGCGCTTTAGCGAATCCCCCGGGGCCATGCTGAGGTGATGCGCCGCGATCGCAAACCCCTTCGCCTACGGAAAAAGAAAAGGGCGACCCGGTCGCCCGGATCGCCCCTTTCCCTCTTCCGAAAGCCGGCGGCGCCTTGTGCGCGTCGCCGGTTCCCCCTCCCGGCTAGAACTTCGACCGCAGGGTCACGCCGTAGGTGCGCGGCGCGCCGAGGAACGCATCGTAGGTGATGGTGTCCAGGGCCGGATTGTAGGTCTTCTGCGTGGCCGACAGGCCCGAGGAGCCCTGCAGGGTGCCGTTGAAGGCGACCTGATAGTACTTCTCGTTGAACAGGTTCATGCCCCACAGCTCGACGGTCCAGCGATCGTCGTCCGCGCCGATGCCCACGCGGCCGTTCACGACCGTGAAGGCCTTCTGGACCTTGGGCGGGAACAGGTCGGAGCCGGTGTTGTACGACGAGCTGTACTTGGCGCCGATGTTGAAGCGTGCCTTCAGGTTGCCGCCGACCGGGGTCTCGTAGGTCATCGAGCCCGAGGCCGAATACTTCGGGGCCAGCGACATGCGGCTGCCCGGCAGCAGGGCCAGGGCGTTGCCCGGATCGTTCGGGATCGCCTGATTGCCGTACTCGGTCAGGGCGTAGGTCAGGCCGCTCTGGATCATCAGGCCCTTCACGGGCGTGAACCACAGGAAGTCCGCGTCGACACCCTTGGACGTCACTTCCGGGATCGAGCGGACCACGAACGAGGTGCCCAGGAAGGTGTTCAGCTGGAAGTCGGTGAACTTCTGATAGAAGCCGCTGACGTTGAAGAGCACCGTGCGGTTGAACAGGGTGTTCTTCAGGCCGACTTCATAGCTGTCGACGAATTCCGCCGGGAACGAGGTGTCGTAGATCGGCGTCACGCCCGAGCCGCCCGAGGGCAGGCCGTTCGACGACTGGGTGCGGTCCAGGTTGAAGCCGCCGCCCTTGTAGCCGCGCGCGAACGACGCGTAGCTGAACACCTGCGGCGAGAAGCGGTACGAGGCCTTGATCGTGCCCGTCCATTCCTTGTCCGTCCGCTGCTGCTGGGTGCCGCGGCCGTTGAACAGCGGGTTGGCCCAGGGCAGGCAGAGGTTGCCGATGATGGTCGGGGTGGCGGCCGCGCCGACGATGCCAGCGATGCGGGCCTGGCCGGCCGGCGACAGGGCCGTGGCGCAGCCGATGCCGCCGTCGCTGGTGGTCTGGTAGGTGTCGAGCTTCTTTTCTTCCGACGTGTAGCGCAGGCCGGCGGTGATCTCGAACGCGTCGGTCACGTGCCAGGTGTCGTTGGTGAACAGCGCGATCGTCGTGGCGCGCTGGTCGTAGCGGTCATAGATGCCCTGGCCGGGCGTGAAGGTGGTGTTCGGGGCGCGGCCGGTCAGCAGCGACACGAAGTTGGCCACACCGCCCGGCGCGACCGAGGCAGACAGCAGGCGGCCCAGGTACTGCTCGTAGTCGTTGCCGTACAGGAAGTTGGCGCGGGTCTCCAGGCGCTCATCGGCAAGGAAGGCGCCGAACAGCCAGTCGAACTTGTCGGTCTTGCCGGCCAGGCGCAGTTCCTGGGTATAGGTCGTGAACTGCGAGTAGTTGGTGCCGTCCTTGTTGCGGTAGGCCAGGTCGGCGAGGCTGAAGTCGGCGTCCTGGCCATTGTCGGTGCGCCACTGGCGGATGGCCGAGATGCTGGTCAGGGTCGTGCCGCCCGGCAGGTCGATGTCGCCTTGCAGCGAGACGCCCTTGTCCTCGATCGTGGCGGGCGCGCCGCGGTTGGAATAGGCGACGCGGGCGAACGGGTTGGCGGTCGTGGCCAGCGGCTGGGCCTGGCCCGAGACGATGGCCAGCACGCCGGCGGTCGGGCCGGTGCGGATCTGCACGGCGCCGCAGCAGTTCTCGTCGCGCTTGGAGTAGTCGGCGATGACGCGGAAGGTGGCCTGGTCGTCCGGCACGAACAGCAGCTGGCCGCGCACGGTGTAGAAGCCTTGGTCGGCGTCCTGGTCGCGCGAGGACGGGCCACGGCCGGTGATGACCTTGTTGTAGCCGTCGCGCTCGCGGGCGGCGACGTACAGGCGGCCGGCCAGCTTGTCGCTATACAGCGGGCCGGTGACCGAGGCGGACACGCCGTGGGCGTTGTAGTTGCCCAGGGTGACTTCACCCGTGGCGCCGAAGCCGAACTCGGGCTCCTTGGTCACCACGTTGATGACGCCGGCCGAGGTGTTCTTGCCGAACAGGGTGCCTTGCGGACCCTTCAGCACTTCGATGCGCTCCATTTCGCCCAGGTCGCCGAAGCCGACGCCGTTGCGGGGGCGATAGACGCCGTCGATCACGACGCCGACCGAGCTTTCCAGGCCGGGGTTGTCGCCGACGGTGCCGACGCCGCGGATGCGGGCGGTGGTCGAGGCTTCCGACGAGGTCGAGGTCACCGTCAGGCCGGGGGTCAGGATCGTCAGATCCTTGATGTCCCTGACGCCCGTATCCTGCAGCAGCTTGGCGCCGACGGCGGTCACGACGACCGGAACGTCCTGCAGGTTCTGTTCCCGCTTCTGGGCGGTGACGATGATGCTGTCGACGGTTTGTTGATCTTGAGCCTGCGCGGCGCTCGAGGCGGCCATACCGGCGAGGACAACAGCGGACGCAGTGCCGCAAAGCACCTGGTTGAAGCGCATTTCCTACCTCTCGGTTGTCGGCCGAAAGCGCTTGCCCGCCCCCGGCTCATTTTTTCGTTGTTCCGTCGAACGATTGTTCGAATGGATAGCCAAGGGTTAGGCGCCGCATGCGTCCTCGGCAAGCAAAATCCCTTGCGAGGGCTAGGTTCTGGCGATTTCTGTTGCCGGGAAGCGACAGCAGTGGTCGGCCGTCATCAAAATTCGAAAGAGGGTTGCGCCAACCGTGAGCGGGTCTCATTTGGCCACTCATGAGCCTCTCGTCCGCTTACCGCCCCGATCCGCGCTTCCAGGCCCTGGGCCGCGACTTTTCCGATCCGGTCGAGGCGGCCGATTTTCCCGAGACGATCCTACGATTCCGTAACCAGCGTGCGGCGGCCACCGTCGGGCTGGAAGGGCTGAGCGACGCCGAGTGGATCCGTCATTTCGGACGCTTCGAGCCTTTGCCGGACAACCAGCCGGTCCCGCTGGCCATGCGCTATCACGGTCACCAGTTC
>JAEXJH010000445.1 GCA_023445955.1 Pseudomonadota bacterium | reverse complement strand
CGGGGGAGGTGGCGCGGCGCCGATAGGCGACGTGACGGAGGGGGCTCCTACGGCCTCAACACCACGCCCACGTCCGGCGCGGAGCTTCCCTCCACCTGCGCCTGATACGCCGCCTGCATCGCCTCGCGGCCGGCCGAGGTCTCGACCTTCAGCCATCGCGGCGCATCCGCCACGAAGCCGGCCCAGGCCTTGCCATAACGCTGCTCGAACTCGCCCGGCGCCCAGTCCTGCCGCCGCTTGGCGATGCGGTCGGGCGCGAAGAAGAACACCGGCTTGACCCCCGGCAGCTCACCGCCGCCGCGCTCGGCTTCCCAGTGCGTGCCGCCGACCAGCAGCGAATAGGCCAGGTCCGCGCCGAACGTCTCGTGCACGGCCCGCAGCACGCCCGCGTCGCCGGCGAAGTCGACGAACAGCGCCGGCCGTTCGATCGCCGCGCCGGGCAGGTCCGCATAGGTCACCACCTGGTCGTAATAGCCCAGCCCCTCGACGAACCCGACATTGCGCGGCGAGGTCAGGCCCACGACCTTGGCCGCTCCGCGCTGCTTGAGCAGATAGGCCAGGCCGATCGCCGTCTTCGACGAGGCGCTGGACAGCACCACCGACCGCGCGCCGTAGAGGGCGTTCTCGTCCAGCAGATCCTCGATGAGGAACGAGGTGATGTAGAGCGGCTGCAGCAGCGCCTTGTGCGCCTCCAGCTCATCGTCGGCGCCCACCGCCTGGTACTGGTTGTAGACCACCGCCAGGTGCTGACGGTGGGGCGAGACGTCGGTGAAGCCGGTCTTGCCGACCTTGGCCTGCACGGTCAGGTGCGTCGACATCGGCCAGTAGCCGTAGAACCGCTGGCCGACCGCGATCTCCGGGTTGGCCGAGGCCTCGACCCGGGCGTGACCCCAGACCGGCACGCGGCCGAAGCCGTCCGGACCGGGGAAGAAGTCCCAGTACTTCATCGCCTCGCCGAACACGGCGTAGGTGATGGTGTTGGCCGTCAGGGCGAAGCTCTCGATGGCCAGGCGAACCTGGCCGTCCTCCAGCGGCGGCGGCTCCACGTCGCGGAATTCCGCGCGGCGCAGATCGCTCTTGGCGACGACGAAATCCCAGGCCATGCGGGCCTCCCAGCTTGGTTCGGACGGAGTTAGCGGGAGGCCGCGCAGCAAGTCAAACGCACGTTTGACCTCAAGCGGCGACCCACTGGCCGTGGAATCCGAACGGCACACGGCGGGGCAGCTTGGCCGAGGCGATCGGGCCGTTCTCCACCGCCTGTGCGTCGAACACCACGAACTCGCTCACATCCTCGGCCTGGCGATAGATCACCGCCGTCAGCCAGCCTTCGCCCTCGGCCGCGTCCGGGCCGGCAGGGGAGAAGACGGCCTCGGAGATCGCGTCACCCTGGGGCGCGGTCCAGGTCTGTTTGGCGCCCGAGACCACGTCGATCTGCACCACGATGTTGGAGCGGAAGTCGCCAGGCTTCAGGCTCTGCCCCACGAACCAGCCGTGGCGATAGGGGCCGCCCGCAAAGCGCTCGTCGAAGCGGGGAAACTCGCCGGCGGTGTCGTCGAGCGCGACCTCCGCGACCGTCCCGGCCTCAAGGTCGATCGTCCAGCGCGTCAGATAGGCGGCGGCGTTCTCGCCCTTGGTCCCGTCGACATTGGGGAACAGCGGCGCGGTCGCATAGCGCATGACGTCGGCGACGATCGTCTCGCCCTGCTCGAAGGCGTTCATAACGTGGAAGACGTAAGCCGCCGGGATCTCGATCCAGCGCAGGCTGGCCACGCCTTGGTCGCGGCGGATCACGGCCAGATGGCCGCCGACCTCGGGCTCCCAGGCGAAGACCGGCTTGCCGCTCATGGCGCGCGGCAGGCTGCCGGTCAGGGGCAGCACCGGAATGACGATGTAGTGCTCGGTGACGATGCAGTCGTGGATCATCGAGCAGTACGGCGCCTCGAAGGTCTCGCGCCTGATGAGCTTGCCGTCAGCGTCGGCGACGCCCCAGCTGATCTTGTTCGACAGCGGCATCGGGTCGTCGGCATAGGCGAAGAACACCAGCTCGCCGGTGATCGGGCAGGCCTTGGGATGGGCGGTGACCTTGCCGCCCAGGTCGTAGGCGCCCAGGCTCTCCAGGTGCGGACCGCTCATCTCGAACGGGGCGTGGGCCTCCTCCAGCGCCAGCAGGCGGCCGCCGTGCTGGATGATGTTGGTGTTCATCGCCCCGTCGTTGGCGACGCCCAGCACCGACGGGTCGGTGGTCATCGGATTGCCCCAGCTGCCCCACAGCGCCTGGCCCGCGTCGCGCTCCATCCGCCACTTGGTGGTGCGGACCCAGCGGTTGCGGTAGCGGACCTGACCGTCGGCGACCGTGAACGCATGCAGCATGCCGTCGCCGACGAACCAGTGATAGTTGGCGTCGCGCGGGTCGAACTGCGGGTTGGGGCCGTTGCGGTAGAGCGTACCCTTCAGGCCCGGCGGCAGGGTCCCGGTGACCTCCAGCGTGAAGTCGTCCTCGCTGCGCACCGGCGCGAAATTGCCCGACAGAAACGGGTTGATACGCACATCGCCATCCATGACCGCTCTCCCAGTGTTCTATTGTTTACTTTGTAAATTTATGTTGTAAGCGATCGAGCGAGTCAATTGGGATTCTGAGTTGCCGCGCGTCCTGTCGTCCGACGATGTCGAAGCCTTCCGCGCCCGCCTGTGCGAAGCCGCCGAGCGGTTGTTCGCCGAGCACGGCATCGAGGCCGTGACCATGCGCGAACTGGCCCAGGCCCTGGGCGTCAGTCCGATGACCCCCTACCGCTACTTCAAGGACAAGGACGCCATCCTGGCGGCCGTCCGCGCCGCGGCCTTCACGCGGTTCGCAGCCCGGCTGGAGGCGGCGAGCGGCGAGACGGCCCAGCCGCTGCATCGCTCGCGCAACGCCGGCCAGGCCTATGTCGATTTCGCCCTGTCAGAGCCGCAGGCCTACCGTCTGATGTTCGACCTCAGCCAGCCGACCGAGGGCGACTATCCCGAGCTTCAGGCCGCCATCGTCCGCGCCCGCCGCACCATGACCGTCCATATCGAGGCGATGATCGCAGCCGGCCAGCTGGAGGGCGACGCGGAGCTGATCGGCCACCTCTTCTGGTCGGTGCTGCACGGCATGCTGATGCTGCAGCTGACCGGCAAGCTGGCCCCGACGATCGACCCGGCCAAGCTGCGCGCGCTGGCCCAGACGACGCTTGTCCGCGGCCTGGGCATCACCGCGCCCTGATTGTCACGGGGACAATGTTTCCGTTGCGACGCCGGGCCTGAGGGCGCAAGCGGGACCCAGTCCAGCTTGCGATTGGAACCGTCATGTCGACCCACGCCCCCCTGCCCTTGCGCCACTTCCTGCTGGCCCTGGCCGTGGTGGCGGTGTGGGGGACGAACTTCGTGGTCATCCGCATCGGCCTGAATCACCTGCCGCCGCTGCTGTTCGCCACCTTGCGGTTCTGCATGGTGCTGGTCCCCATGGTGTTCATCGTCAAGCGCCCGGCCGTGCCGTGGAGCAACCTGGCGGCCTATGGCCTGCTGATCGGCGCGGGGCAATTCGGCCTGCTCTTCGTGGCCATGAAGGGTTCGATCTCGCCGGGCCTGGCCTCGCTGATCCTGCAGACCCAGGTGTTCTTCACCATCGGCATGGCCATGTGGATCAGCAAGGAGCGGATCCAGGGCTTCCAGATCGCCGCCCTGCTGCTGGCCGTCGCCGGCATCGTGG
>JAEXJH010000444.1 GCA_023445955.1 Pseudomonadota bacterium | reverse complement strand
CCACCACTTTTCGGCTTTAGCCGTGAAGCCTGCGGCCTTCTCGACCGCCCCCGCCACCGAGAACACCGTGGCCTCATCCAGAGGCTTGCCGATGATCTGCAGACCCAGCGGCAGGCCGTTGGCGTCGAGGCCAGCCGGCAGGGACAGGCCGGGCAGACCGGCCAGGTTCGTCGTCACCGTGAAGACGTCGTTCAGGTACATGGCGATCGGGTCGTTGCTGTTCTCACCCAGGCCGAACGCCGCCGAGGGCGCGGTCGGGGTGAGGATCGCGTCGCACTTCTGCCAAGCGTTGTCGAAGTCCTCGGCGATGCGGCGGCGCACCTTCAGGGCCTTCAGATAGTAGGCGTCGTAATAGCCGGCCGACAGCACATAGGTGCCGATCAGGATGCGGCGCTTGACCTCGTCGCCGAAGCCCGACGCACGCGTGTGCTCGTAGATCTCGGTCAGATTGGCGCCGTCCTCGCGCAGGCCGTAGCGCATGCCGTCATAGCGGGCCAGGTTCGAGGACGCCTCGGCCGGGGCCACGATATAGTAAGCCGGCAGGGCGTACTTGGTGTGCGGAAGGCTGATGTCGACGATCTCGCACCCGGCGTCCTTCAGCCAGGCGATGCCGTCGGCCCACAGCTTTTCGATCTCGGCCGGCATGTTGTCGACGCGGTATTCCTTGGGGATACCGATCTTCAGGCCCTTCACCGACTTGCCCACGAACTGGGTGAAGTCCGGAACGGCAATGTTGAGGCTGGTCGAGTCCTTGGGGTCATGGCCCGACATCGAGGTCAGCAGCAGGGCCGCGTCCTCGACGGTCTTGGCGATTGGGCCGGCCTGGTCCAGCGAGCTGGCGAAGGCCACGACGCCCCAGCGCGAGCAGCGGCCATAGGGCGGCTTGATGCCCACGGTGCCGGTGAAGGCGGCCGGCTGGCGGATCGAGCCGCCGGTGTCGGTCGCCGTGGCGCCCAGGCACAGGTCGGCGGCGACGGCGGCGGCCGAACCGCCCGACGAACCGCCCGGGGTCAGGGCCTTGTTCGAGCCAGCCGAACGCCAGGGGTTGGTCACGGGGCCGAAGTAGCTGGTCTCGTTCGACGAGCCCATGGCGAACTGGTCGAGGTTCAGCTTGCCCAGCATCACCGCGCCGTCGCGCCACAGCTGGCTGGTGACCGTCGACTCGTAGGTCGGGATGAAGTTTTCCAGGATCTTCGAGCAGGCCGTGGTCCGCACGCCCTCGGTGCAGAACAGGTCCTTGATCCCCAGCGGCGCGCCTTCCAGCGGACCAGCCTCGCCCAGCGCCCGGCGAGCGTCGGACTTGGCGGCCATGTCCAGCGCCTTGTCCGGGGTCTCCAGGATGTAGGCGTTCAGGCCGCGCGCGGCCTCGATGGCCTCGATGTGGGCTTGCGTCAGTTCGACCGAGGTGAACTCGCCCTTGGCCAGGCCGTCGACGGCGGCCGTCAGGGTCAGTTTCGTGAGGGCGCTCATTATTCGACCACCTTCGGCACGACGAAGAAGTTGTTCACGGACTTGGGCGCGTTGCTGGTCACGCGGGCCGGATCGCCGCCCATGGTGACGACGTCGTCGCGCAGCGGCAGGCCGGCGGCCACGACGCTGGTCAGTGGCTCGCAGCCGTCGGTGTCGACCTCGGCCAGCTGCTCGATCCAGGTCATGATCCCGTTGAGCTCCTGCGCCAGGGGCTCCAGGCGCTCTTCTGGCGTGGCGATGCGGGCTAGGCGCGCAACCTTCCGCACGGTGGCGGCGTCGATGGCCATGGGGATCTCCTAAATTCGAGCGTGTGGGTTAGCCGCGCGAGGGGCGCTTTGACAAGCGCTTCCACTGGGCTGCGAGACGCGCCAACGCTGAAAAGTCCCGCAAGCGGCGGATTTTCGGCGCGCTCGTCCCGACAGGCTGTCGCCTCGACCAACTCCATGCAACGCTTGGCGAAACCGGGAGGACGTCGCTTGAAACCCCTGCTCTTCGCCACCGTGGCCGCTGCGCTGGCCTTGTCTTGCGCTCACGCCGAAACCCGGGAAGAGGCTGGCAAGGCCTGGTGGTCGCACATCGAGTTCCTGGCCGGCGACGCCTTGCAGGGCCGCCTGACCGGCAGTCCGGGCGAGAAGGCGGGCCTCGACTACGTCGCCGCCAAGTTCAAGGCCCTAGGCCTGCAGCCCGCGGGGACCGAGGGCTATTTCCAGCCCGTGGCCTTCAAGGCCCAGCGCGTGCTGGCCGACCAGTCCAGCGCCGCCCTGGTCGCAGACGGGGTCGCCACGCCGCTGGCCATCGGCCCGGACCTGATCCTGTCAGCCCGGCTGCCGCAACCGGCCAGCGTCGAGGCGCCGCTGGTGTTCATCGGCTACGGCCTGAAGATCCCCGAATACGGCCACGACGACTTCGCCGGCCTCGATCTGCGCGGCAAGATCGCGGTCGTCATCAATGGCGGCCCAGCCGAACTGTCGGCTCCCGTGAAGTCCCACACCCGCAGCGCCCGCACCTGGAAAGCCCTGGAAGCGGCCGGCGCCCTGGGCCTGATCACCATCCCGACGCCCAAGGGCATGGATATCCCCTGGCAGCGCCAGATGCTGCTGGCCTCGCAGCCAGGCATGTACCTGGCCGATCAGACCTTGGGCGACGTCAGCGCGCCGCGCTTCACGGCCAGCTTCAACCCGGCCCAAGCCGCCAAGCTGTTCGCCAGGTCCGGTCACGACTTCGGCCAGCTGCTGACCGCCGCCGAAGCCGGCCAGAAGCTCGACCGCTTCGACCTGAACCAGTCGATCCGCGCGACGGTGAAGACCGAGACCACCGACGCCGTCTCGGCCAACGTTGTCGCCAAGCTGCCCGGTTCGGACCCCAAGCTGGCCGCCGAGCACGTCGTGGTCTCGGCCCATATCGACCACCTGGGCGTGGGAGAGCCGATCAACGGCGACACTATCTATCACGGGGCCATGGACGACGCCTCGGGCGTGGCCTCGGTGATCGAGATCGCCAAGGCGATGAAGGCTCAGAAGGCCAAGCCCAAGCGCTCGATCCTGTTCGTGATCGTCACCGCCGAGGAGAAGGGCCTGCTGGGCTCGCGCTATTTCGCCCTGAAGCCGACCGTGCCCAAGGCCTCGCTGGTCGCAGACGTCAACATGGACATGCCCCTTCCCCTCTGGCCGCTCAAATACCTGCTGATCCAGGGCGCGTCGGAAAGCTCGCTGGGCGGCGAGGCTCAGACTGTGGCGACGGCGAAGGGCTATGAGCTGACCAAGGACCCGTATCCGGACCGCAACTCGTTCGTCCGCACCGACCAGTACAGCTTCGTCAAGGCCGGCGTGCCGTCACTGGCCCTGAAGTTCGGCTATCCGGTGGGCACACCGGCCTATCAGATCGAGAAGGACTGGCGCACAAACCG